>NZ_CP011924.1:3680000-3980000 GCF_000238315.3 Pseudoalteromonas piscicida | reverse complement strand
AAAAATCATTAAAGTCGATACGTCGTTTCACTACTAACGCAAATACATCATGATAAAATTTAATTGAGCGATCAGCGTCTTTTACTCTGATCATTGAGTGGATCATTTTTGCCATTACTTTACCTACGGAATTTATATGTGTGAACTCTACGCATCAACTGAGCCTCATCGTTACGAAGTAGCCAAACGTTCTATTCGTATTCAAGGAGCTGTTACTAGCCTCGCGTTAGAAAATGAAATATGGCAAGTATTAGAAACCATAGCTCAACGGGAAGATCTGGGCCTTGCCGAGTTTATTTCTTTACTTTACCAAGAAGTGATTGAACGTCATGGTGAGATTAAAAACCTGGCGTCTATGCTGCGTGTTACTTGCTTAAATTATCTTGCAAATAATAATACGCCTGACGTAAGAAGTGGTAGTAACTGAGTACTACGTTTTAATGCCGCTCCACAAAGCGTTGCCATGTGATATAGGGATTAATAACCCGGATCGGAGAAATAACCTGCTTGAGCAAATGAAAAGGTGGGCGCGTAACTTCATGTCCATCTTGCTTTAAACCCAATAAATATTGAAAGCTGTCTTTAGTGCCGAGCTGAATAGCTGATATTCTGATTTGTTGCTCGAAGTTTAGTCGTAAACTGCTGATCGCCGTTTTCATTCCTTGCTGATCAACATTGGGTAAACCACATTTTTGTAGATATCCCTGTCTTTCCCCCTCTCCAGAAAACCATATTCTAACTTTTTCGCTATAACGACCAGTTTTTGCGGGTAAATCAAACATAAGACGTCGATGTCCTTGCTGTTTTACCAATGTTAGATATTGCTCCAATCCTGCTTGCCATAATGCAGGATGAATTGGCACCACTCGCGGTTGAATTTTACCATGGGTGTTAAAGTGAAATACATGAACGTGATCTTTGTAGTAAACATCATCAAATGTGAGTGAGCCAATTTCATCACTATACGCACCGGTGTAATAACTCAGTAAAGGTAGCCAAAAATGCCAATGTTTAGGCTGTTCACGCTTTAGCTTTTCATCTGAGTAGATATAACCGTTAAACAAGATATGAAGCTCCATAGTGGAAAATGCTCTGCGGCCTAAATGAGATTTCATACTGTAGTCAACGTATTGAGTATACTAAAGATCTTAAGTTTAACGGTTTTTAGTCTTTTTCGGAAGTTTGATAGTCACCTTCCCGCCTAGACCCAAGCTTGTCCGTCGGCAGGAACGTCATGGCGTCATCTTCGCATAAAATTATAGAAAGAATCGCGACCTAAAGGCAGGAAAGCAGTCGCGACCTAAAGTCGCTGCTACGCCTAATTCGTAGCAGCGGGTTTATCCCGCGATAGAAACCAATAATGGCGACAGGATCTTCACAATAAAAAAGGACCGTGACATAAGCCTATAGAAAGAATCCTGACATAAAAGCATGAAAAGAGTCGCGACATAAAGTCGCTGCTACGCCAAATTCGTAGCAGCGGGTTTACCCCGCGATAAAAAACCAATAACAACAGGATCTTCTCAATAAAAAAGACCGTGACATAAACTCATAGAAAGAATCTCGGCATAAAGTCATAAAAAGAGTCGCAACCTAAAGTCGTTGCTACGCCAAACTCGTAGCAGCGGGTTTATCCCGCGAGAGAAAACCAATAACGGCCACAGGTTCTTCTCAATAAAACAGACCGTGACATAAGCCTACAGAAAGAACCTCGGCATAAAGTCATGAAAACAGTCGCGACATAAAGTCGCTGCTACGCCAAATTCGTAGCAGCTGGTTTATCCCGCGATAGAAAACCAATAACGGTGACAGGATCTGCACAATAAAAAAGACCGTGACATAAGCCTACAGAAAGAATCTCGGCATGAAGTCATGAAAAGAGTCGCAACATAAAGTCGCGGCGACGAAAGAAAAAGTTAATTCTGGGAGTATGATTTTATGAATAAAAATATTTAAGATTTAGGCAAGAAAAAAGCCGCGTCTCCGCGGCTTAACTGATTGGACTAATCATTCTTTACTTAGCTACCCGTTACAGTGTCACAAGCCACTGAAACATCGATAGTTTCATCCGTTCCATCAGGCGTAATAGACGTTGTAAATGGGGCTGAAATTCGAGGATCTACACTAACAGCATATGACGCGACATCACCGTTAAGTGCTGACAATGCAAAAGTACCGTCACCATTGTTCGCTGCTGTGCGGAATGGCTTAGTCGTACTTGATCTATATTTAACAATCGCACCTGGGATAACTTCTGTTACCGTTGTATCGTTAGAACACACAGCTCTAACAGTTACATTTTCGTTAACAGTGGTTTGAATTGGATTTGCTAGCGTGATCGAAACTGGGCCATTACATACCTGAACTTCAGCATTTGTTGATGAAGCATTCCCCCACACGTTACCTGCTGCGTCACGGATAACTACACGTGCTGTTGCTGATGAGCTAATACCATAACGCGCTGAAGTGCTAGCTGAAACAACTGTTTTTGACGTAGTACCGCCGCGTAAATAACTTGATACACTTGCATCAGCAGAGGTCATACTCACATATAGGCCTGAACTCGGCACTGTATCGCCAGTTACATTAACAGTAATACCTTGCGTACAAATTGGAACTGAACGAGACAGTGTAAAAAACGTAAGGTGATCGGTTTTAAAAGATGCTTTGTAAGCCGTGCCTTCAGCATTCAACGCACCAACAGTTGCTTTATTCGTTTCTGACTGCCATTTACCAGTATCTTCGTTATTTGAAGAAACATCAAACTGGTCTCCCGTTTGAATTGTTCTATCACCAGATGGTGCTAAGGTTGCGACAGGAAGTGAAACAGAAACATCGATCTCTTGGCTAAATTGTTTGATCTTAGTTCCATTGTTATCTTGCATAACGATGTTACTTACACCAACTGGCTTTTTAATACTGGTTGTACTACCAGCACTCAGCCCAGCTGGCAAAACAGCTGAAATCTTGCTAGACGTAGGATCCGCGGAGCCAACAGTTAATGATACAGAAGTACCTGTAACGGCATTACCACTTGCATCTCTTAGTTGCACGCCTGCAGGAACCGTTACATCAGAACCTGCTTTACCTTTTGCAGCCGCAGCTGTAACAGGAGAAGCTGTTGTTGCGTTAGTCACACTTTCAGAAACGCTTGCTTCAACAACTTCGTCACCGCCTTTTGACACAAGTGCCAATTCTGCTTCTAGCGTTGCTTCAGAATCTTCGTTACTTAAGTCGATGTCAAAGCTTTTTGAAAAATAGCCATCAGCAGCGACCACAGCAGTCACAATCCCGACATTCGCACCTTCTTTTACAGTAAAGGTGAAGCTACCATCTTCTGTTGTGATCTGAGTTATTGCGTCGCCATTGACGTTAACCAAATTTGAGGTTGGTTCACCATCTTCAAAAAAGGTAATTGTCGCCGGAGCAACGATATCAACAGTATCAATATCAACTACGTTACCACTTACAGCAAATGCTAAAGCTGCAGGTGTTTCTGGTGCAACAACCACCGGATCTGTTGGCTCAGGTGGCGGAGTGATTACCACATTGTTATCATCATCGCTAAAACAGCCCGAAAGTGCTAAAGCTGAAGCTACAGATAAAGCG
Organism: Pseudoalteromonas piscicida; assembly: GCF_000238315.3. Taxonomy (NCBI): domain Bacteria; kingdom Pseudomonadati; phylum Pseudomonadota; class Gammaproteobacteria; order Alteromonadales; family Pseudoalteromonadaceae; genus Pseudoalteromonas; species Pseudoalteromonas piscicida. Next base: position 3,976,391 of record NZ_CP011924.1, on the reverse strand, counting down.
AGTAAAGATTTTTTGTTCGAAATCATGATTGGTCCTTGTTCCCTTTTTTGAAAGTGCCAAGCGGCACTAACGCGCGTTTTATTACATCGAAACTTAAATATAGAGAAAGTTCAAAGATTGTCCAGCTAGTAATTAAAATATTTTTTGGTGATTTTTTGGTAAATTACTTTATCTGTTAACGCTCTTTGCAACAAAAAATCACGACATAAAGTTGCAGCTACAGGATCTCGTCCCCACAAAACAAATAATGGCAGATAAACGGTAGGTATAAAAAAGCCGCATCAAAGTGCGGCTTTTAAGCAAATTAAGTCTTGCTAGAGGCTATTATGCACCAGTTACAGTTTCACAAACCATTTGTAACTGCTGATCTGCTGCATCAGTACCCGCTTCAAATGTAAATGAAGTTGCTTGTCCCGATGCTACTTCAAGTGTTAGCGTATCGATGTTAACAGTGTATGTTTCACCAACAACTAAGTTGTTTAGTGTGTATGTACCTGTAGCATTTGCAGCTTGGTAAGTTGCCTTACCAGCACGACGGTAGGTTACTACCGAGTTTTCTACAGGAACAGCTGTGTCAGCTTCGTTCGAACACACACCAGTCAGTGCAAATGACGTAGTTGTGTATTCAACTTCAGGAGCCACAAGAGTTGCATTTACTGGCTCACCACATACCGCTACTTCGTCTACCGAGTCGAACCAAACGGTACCTTCAGCGTCACGTAAAACGATGCGTGCAGTTGCATCAGCACTTACGTTGTTTTTACCCGCATTTGCAGCTGTGTAAATCACTTTAGAAGTTGAACCTGCAGCGATAGAACGTGTTGCGTTGATGTCTGAAGATTGAACATCTACGAATAGGCCACCAGCTGGTACGTCACCATTAATGTTAACTGATACATCCGCATTACATACTGCAACTTCATCAGTTGCGGTGAAGAATGTAAGGTGATCAGTCATGAAAGAAGCTTTATAAGCAGTGCCAGCTTCGTTTAGTGCGCCAACCGTTACTTGATTGTCTACTTCTTTTGTCCATACGCCAGTGTCTTCGTTATGAGAAGACAGACCTAGTACGTCACCAGTTTGAACAGCACGGCCTTCAGATGCTAGTACTGTTTCTTTTGGAATTGAGATAGAGATAGAGATTGGGTTGCTGAACTGTTTGATCTTAACGCCATTCTCGTCAGTCATTGTTACGTTAGCAACACCTACAGGAGCCGCTAAAGTTGCAGCGCTATCAGCGTTTAGACCTTCAGGAAGTACAGCACCTGCATCTGATGAAGTTGGATCTGCAGAACCAACATTTAGAGAAATATCAGTACCAGTGATAGCCGCACCACTTGCATCGCGTAATACAACACCTGCAGGGATTGTTACATCAGCACCAGCTTTGCCTTTTGCAGCTTCAGCTGTGATTGCTTCTGCTACTGCACCGCCTTCAACTGCCACTTCAACAACTTCTTCAACAACTGTATCTAGATCTTTAGAAACAAGGGCCAACTGAACTGCAAGCTCAGCGGTATCTGCTTCTGTTGTTAGGTCAATATTAAAGCTCTTTGAGAAGTAACCGTCAGCTGTTACAACAGCTGTAATTTGAGAAAGCTCTGCGCCTTCTTTTACAGAAAATACAAAGTTACCTGCTTCACCAGTTTCTACTGTTGCGATTGCTTCGCCTTTAGTGTTTACGATGTTTGCAGACGCTTCACCGTTTTCAAGGAAAGCGATTGTCGCAGGAACAACGTTAGTTGATTTTTTATCAACCACACTACCATTTACAACTAGAGAAAGTGCATCTGGTGCATCCGGAGCAACGACTACTGGATCAGTAGGCTCTGGTGGAGGCGTGATAGTTACGTTGTTATCGTCATCGCTAAAACAGCCAGAAAGCGTTAGCGCAGACGCTACAGAGAGCGCAAGAAGAGATTTTTTATTTGCAATCATGATTAGTCCTTGTTTTCCTTCTGTTAACTTACGTCGATTTGACGCGTTAACTCATAAAAAAAGCCATATTGCGAACAATATAAGCTTAAGTTTTAAATCATTTAATAAGACAGACAGGGACTAAGTCGCTCCCTGACTAAAGCCAACTCAGTTATTCTACCAATCTAGCGGAAAAACAACCATATAGTCGGAGTTAGCTGCCTTAATTTATCACAGAAAAGCGGTAGTTCCAACCGCCTGTAATAAGTTGAAAGTAGGATACCTTTAGAACACTAAATAGACAATGAATGAAGTCAAATTTATAGCAAAAAGTTGCAATATAGTGCTTATTTATTAACAAGGTATATAAATTTAAGAGTGTGAATGAGATGCTTGTATGATTCCCGCAGGTTTTAGTAGCTGCGGGTTTATCCCGCGACGAGAGCATCGCAACAAGAGAATCGCGACATAAAGTCGCTGCTACGAATACATTACCTTGCGACAAAAACATCGAAACACCGCTCCCGTAGCAGCGGGTTTATCCCACGACAAGCACATCGCGACGTAAAATCGCTGCTACAAATACATAACCCCGCGACAAAAGCATCGAAACACCGCTCCCGTAGCAGCGGGTTTATCCCGCGACGAGAGCTTCGCAACGTAAAGTCGCTGCTACAAATCCATATCCCCCGACAAAAACATCGAAACACAGCTCTCGTAGCAGCGGGTTTATCCCGCGACAGGAGCATCGCGACACAAAGCCGCTGATACTGTTATCTGTAAGTTAGGTACGCTTCTCGTAATCTTGCCAAATTGCTGTAAATATAACTACTCGACAAACGTCCTTGATTAAGGAATGTCTTATCCAAATTCACAGATGTCTTAACTGAATGTCCACGGCCAATAACCAATTGATTGTGTGACTCACCAATACGCGTACTCACCTCATGACGCCATGCTTCATTCCCTTTTATCTGGCCATAACGGATTGGTGCCATATCTTTACGTGGAGTAAGCGGGATACTAAATGCAATACCTGCGACCTGTACATCTGTATCTTGGGCAAAGATTGAAATATAGCTATCGCCAAACCAGAAGCGAGTTTCTAGTTTTACACCGCTATCTTCATAAAAGAATCGACCTGCTGTTGCGTGAAAACTCACATCCTGCTCAACCCAGTTATATCGATAAGACAAAGTTTGATAGTCTCTGTCCAAGTCATAGTCATCATATTCTAAATAACCAATTTCAGCATTAAGCTGGTGGCGACCATTTTCACTAAGCCAAGTCGTTTCGTTTTTAATACCGGTATAGTCATTAAACTCTTTAAAGAAACCAATATGGGTTTGGTTATAAATTCCATACGGTAAATCTAACGTTTGATAGATTGTCGCTTGCGTAACACCACTGTCTTTTGCAAAGCGGCCAAATGCTTTGCCTGTTTCGTAGTCATCTGTTTTGGCAACTTCAGTTTCAGCACTAACGCTTATACCACCGCCATACCACATCGGCACATCCACATCGGCTTTAATTGCGAGTGAAAAGTCATAAACACCTATCTCAGTCGCAAAATGTGAATCTAGTGAAGGCCCTATAGTTACACGAGGCTTAAAGTAAGGACTGTTAGCTTTAGGCATTCCCACCCAAGACACACTGCCAATCGGATCCATTTCACCGCGACGAATATCCATATCTGGCGTACTGCTGGTATTAATAAACTCACGGTAATTATCAATATCACCACGCACAGAAAGCATTGGAATACCACGGTTTAATAACTGAATCGTATATTTAGCCTCAGGCTCATCTATATGTTCAGCAATACGGCCTAGCACAAGACCAATAGCGTCTATATCATTACGATTAAATACATAGTTCTCAAAGCTTACAACAATATGCGGGTCTCGATTAAAGCCCACACTAATCGCCTCTAAGCCATCGTCGATTAATGCATTTTTAAGTTCCCGAGTTTGCAGTGTTAGTGACTTTCTGTATTCATCACGCTCAGTTACTTCTTGCTTAGCTTCTTCTAGCGGCTTTTGAGCCAATTCTCGTTGCTGTTGATAGTGCGCTTCAAATGCAGCCTCACGCTTTTTATGATTATCTAAAATCGGCGCTGGTGCAGCTTCCGTAGGGTCGTTTAGCTTTGCCTGCTCAAAAAGCGGCATAGAAAAGTTTATTCCCCAAAAGGTATCCTTTTCTGCATGATCAGTATTACTGTAAAACTTGCTGGTTAACGTTAATGTACCAACATCGTAAATCCACTCCTTAGGTACAGTTAAGCGTAAGCCCGCATTTACTGCATCCGCATCATGCTCAACCTGCAATGCAAACCAATCTAACGGCTGCCATTCAATACCCGCAAACCCACCATCCATTTGCCCGGTTGCGCGATCACTTACCGCGAAACCAGCAGAAAACCTAAAGTCATTCCATTCGCGTGAACCAGCTAAATAGTAGGTTTCATAGTTATTTGCCGCTCCACCTAAATCTTTACCGCCGATAGCTAGATCGAACCACTCTTTAGGAATATAGGGGATTTGATATTTTAAGTTAAACGATAGATCTCGAAGCTGGCCTCTACCCTCTGCAAACATATTGTCATGCATAGTGTTTGTAGCAATAACCCCACTTACTTCAAGACCATCAAACACACCTGCAGAGAAGATATAGTTATGACCATCGACATATTTAAGCCCACTCTGATCTAATTGGTTATTGTAACCAATATCAATCACGCCTTTTTTTAGCACTTCGGCGTTAGGAGTATTGAAAAGACCAGTATAGCCTGCATAGGACATATAACTTGGTTGCTCAGTTGCTGAACAAACAGCAGACATGGCCAATATAGGCAAAGAGTAATAAGTTTTATTGCGCATTTTATCTACTTAAAATTGTTATAAATGTTAGACTTTGGCTTTACAGTATCAGCATTTCTTTACGCTTTCACATTTTCCACATTAAGTTGAGTGCCAAAAGTATTATTGATGAACAAACTCACGGCAGAAATCTTACTCAGCACTAGGTGATATCCAATAAAGAGCAGAACAAAAGCATAAAACATTACATACTCGGGTATATTGAGTAGCTCGCCACCTATACCTATTAGCGCCAATATAGCTGATATGGTCACTATAACAGCTAGCGTTTGGATAGATGTAAAACCTAGCTTCTGAAATATATGATGAAGGTGCTCCCTATCAGGCTTAAAGGGAGAGTCTCCACGCCTGATTCTACGAATCATAATCGCTGTCATGTCCATTAGGGGGATAGCAATTAACCATATAGCTGTTACTGGACGAACTGACTCTGAAGCGGGTCCAGCCGTTTGACTAACAGATAGCAATAACCAAACCACGGCAAAACCAATCATCATACTACCGGCATCGCCCATAAATACTTTTCGCTCTCTTCCTAGCAAGCCCAAGTTCATAAGCACATAAGGTATTATTGCAAAGACAAAAATAAGAGAAATAGCAGTGGTAAGACTATCGCCGTAAACAACGCCTAATAAAGCAAGACTAGCGAAAGTAACAATTGAAAGTCCACCTAGTAAGCCGTCTATACCATCGACCATATTAAATGCATTTATCGCTGCGATTACAGCGACTATAGTCATAATTGTGCCGATTGCTCCTAATTCAATTTCTCCAAAACCAAATAGGTTACCCAGCGAAAAAATTTGATATTGAGTAAAATATATCATCGCTGCTGCAATACATGCTTGGAAAGCAATTCTCACTTTTACACTGAGATCGTATTTATCATCTAACGCACCGAGAGTCGTTAGCAGGATCAGGCTAACTGACAAAACGGTAAGGTTTGGAAAACTATCCGCTCGGCTCAATAGAAAGTAAGAAACTGAAACACAGACAGAGATGCCGCCAGCTAAAGGTATAGAACCTTGATGAACTTTTCTTTCACAAGGTACATCCACTAGACCAATTCGTTTAGCTACTTTTCTCATCAAAAAAAGCGTAGTAAACGAAAAAAAAGTTACGAAACAGAGCTCTAGAAACATATTTACATCCTTGATGAATACTTAGTTAGTAAAGTCATTGCATACAGTATAGATAAAAAATTCACGTTTAAAAAATATAAAGAAACTAACCATCTAAAAGGCTTCCAATCCACTTATCAATATGTTGAGAATGCATATCAAGCTTTTTGTCAGGCTTTGATTTGACGAACTTTTCCAACTCTTCAGGAGTTAATTGATCAAGATTGCTTCTATCAAAACACTTCACGTATGTTTCATCATAAAAGTGTTCTTCTTTGATATTTAAATTTGTAGTTAACATTTTCTTACCATTACCCAATGTCTCTATCGTTCTCATAGTTAAGCCGCTTTGATTCGGGCTATGTACATCCAAAATTGCAAAACTGGATGCAAGAACAGAATTAACCTCTGCTGGTTTCAATGGTTCAAAATCAACATCCGAAAATCTCACACTCCACCACTTTCTTGATATATATTTATGGAATAAAAACATTAACTTACTTGGGCAATAAAAGAACTTATAGGTTTTCAAGCCATACAAATTTTCCAAAACTTTATTAACAACAAGATAACGATCTCCATGAAGAGTACCAATAAACGACAAATCATATTGATGCTTTTGTGATGTAATAAAATTTTCAGAATAGAACAACGGTTTATAATGATAGCCATAACTTTCACAGTCTTTAGGATCAAAACTCCACACTTTATCAGCGTGGCGAGCTAATTTCTTACTTCCTGGCTTATTGACGATTGAATCCCAAAGATAAATTGTTAATTTAATTTTTTTTTGGCTCACCATTTTCAAGAACCACTCAGGTGTTGCCTCTGGATTAATTATAAGAACTTGATCTATCTCATGCTTATCAAGAAATCTCGCAATTTTCTGGAAATAAAAATAGGTTAAGACAAATGTCAACGGCCTAAAATTAAGCCTAATGCCAGCCTTTATCAAAAAACTATTACCCGGTCTTTCATTGAAAAAAAGACTAAAGCTGCAATGCTTGGCTAGAGCGTCCTTCAACTTTTCATCATATCCAAATACCTGAGGAGCCAACATTAATATACTTTTCTTATTGCCCATAACTTACTTACTCTGCTGTACTCTCGTTTTAATTACTCTACCTGGAGAGCCTACTATCACAGACCCCGCTGCATATACCCCTTTAATTGTGGAGTTTGCTCCAACCACGCAATTATCGCCAAGTGTAGTACCAGCTTGGACCACAACACCATAACCGATAAAACAATTTCGCCCTATAAAAGTAGGAACAGATGTATTAGGCTGAGCATGAACAGGAAGAGAAAGATCATCAAAAATATGATTTGTATCTGTTATAAAAACGTTCGCCGATATAAGAGCGCCCTCGGATATTGTAACTTTATCAGAACAAATTGCGTGAAATGATTGACCAATAGAAACATTGTTACCTACAGATAGAGTTCCTGCGTTATAAACCTCAATTCTACTATTGGGAAAAATTCTGACTCTATTTCCTAAAAAAATTCTGTTTATACCGAAAAGAAATATTGGCTTGCCAATATAGCTATATAACCCCAAGCTACCGAAAAATGGCTTTAACAATAACGCCCTTAAAACCCATACAGCCTTATAAAAAAAATCAAACCTTATCATAACACTATATTATTTTCATTCGACCAAATTAGAAATAAGATAATAGCAAACAATCTATCAGTGTGCTCTTCACCTTTAAGGTGACGATCAAAAAGTTCCTTTGCGTAATTAGTATTTATGAAGGTTGAATTAGAGCTTATCATATCACCAAACATTGATTTCCAATCTCCTTTCCGAATCATTGAACCTAGAGGAAGATTGAAGCCTAACTTACGATTAAAGTCAAAAGATGGTGGCAATAAGTCTTTCGCTATACCCTTTAGCAGAAATTTTTTAATACCTTTATTTATTTTATACTCATTAGGTACTTCGTTAAAAGCAAAATCAATTATTCTATAGTCAAGAATAGGAGCCCTGCTTTCTATAGAATTGAGCATCGAACATCTATCACTTTTTACCAAAATGCTATCTCTCAAATAATGATGAAAATCAGCCACAGAAAGTAACTCTAGAATTGATGCTCCGCTCTTAAAACCTAGCTTACCCCAATCGTCGTTAGTGTAGTCATTGGAACCAATTGCAGGCAAAAGCTTTGATAAAGTAAACTCATCATAAAAAGCTCTAATGTTTGGCACCTTAGCTCCATTAGCATACTCCTCTAAGGCCTTTAACCAATTACGAGACTTATACTGAAGTGGCATTTTCTGCCTAAGTAAACTAGTTGGCATGTGTTTTAAAATCGGCTTAAGTTTGGCTAATGTTGGCTCTAGCATTTGAAATCTTTCGTAATGTTTATAGCCCCCGAAAAGCTCATCTCCTCCATCCCCACTAAGTGCAACTTTACAATGCTTTGCTACCGCTTGATTCACTAAGTAAGTAGGAAGTAAAGAGGAATCATTTATAGGAACATCTATTCTTTTTCCAATCGACAGCAGTAGTTCTGGAGATATATCAACTCCCTCTATTTCATGATGTTCAGTACTAAAGTGACGAGCTATAAGGCGGGCACTCTCCGACTCATCGAATGCCGAAAAACCAGGAAATTTGACTGTAAAAGTCTTAACTTGACTCACATGTTGACTAGCGATAGCAGTTAACAAACTTGAATCAACTCCGCCACTCAATAAAACAGAAGCTGGAACATCACATCTTAATTGAAGTTTAACTGAATCATTGAGCAAATATGATAATCTGTCTCTCAAATACTCATAGTCATGGCTTACTTTTTCTGACCGTGAAACACTCCAATAACTGTGAAAAACTCTGGATAAATCATCAATCTTAACCGTTAAATAGGTACCTGGCTCTAAAGAGCTAACACCCTCAACCCAGCCTCCTCTGCTGGTAGAATAACCATGATAAAAGTAATCAAACAAAGCCTTTTTAGTAATTTTTCTTGGAGCTTTCGAAATTTCCAAAAGCGCCTTCAAATCAGAAGAAAAAAAGAATGAGCCATCATAGTCAATATAATAAAGTGGTTTTTCTCCAGCTCTATCACGACAAATGACCACTTCATTAGTATCGCCATTGTAAATGGAAAAGGCGTAAGCTCCATTGAGTTTTTTAAAAAACTCATTTCCAAAAATAGAGTAACCTTGCAATATCACTTCAGTGTCTGTCGAGCTGCTAAACTCAACACCTAAAGAGATTAGTTCATTTCTTAATTCGACATAATTGTATATTTCACCATTAAAACTGATTACATTATTACCTACCAACATAGGTTGGTTGCCAAGCTCAGACAAGTCGACGATAGCAAGTCTAGCGTGACCAAACTTAACTTTTCCACACAATGACGCCCACATTCCCCTTGAGTCAGGTCCCCGATATTCTATAAAGTCAATTGAATTAATAACCCTTTCATTATCTACAGATCGGTTTCTATCTATAGATAAAGCTCCCACGATACCGCACATATTATAACCTTTTTAATATGGTTGAAAACCCAACTTTTTTATAAACTGACATAAAAACCTAAATAGCATTGGAAATTTTGACACCTTGCTTAAAAGCCTAAATTTCAGATTAAGACTATCATTTATTTCATGATAAAAATCATTACTCATTTCCGAATTTAGGAGTTCTGCATTTTTAAAAAAGTCAGTTCCACGATGAATCCTGAACGCGCTTAATATAAATATATACAATAAGTGACGAAACATTGCAGATTTTAAATGAAGAAAATTAGACTGTGAAACATTATTCTCAAAGAAGTCTTTATGCTTCTGAACAAGATCAATTGCCGAATGAACATTTTTCTCTGTAAAGCTACGAGAATAACTAGAGTACCTGAATCGTGAAAAAATTAAAACATCTGGTAGTATTAAGGCATTTTTTGCATAATAACTACATATTCTACTGAACAGTATATCTCTACCATGCTTCCTATCTGGCGTAAACTCAATACCGTTACTAACCAGCAATTCCCTCTTTATACACTTATTCCAGCAAACACCACTAATCCCTCCTTGCAGAAGTGAAGAAGTTAGAGCCTGTTCTCCCATCAGTTCGTGAACACTATAGTTAGAACGAGAATAAACTTTTCCGCTACAAAAGTCTTTAAATTCATAACCAAAGTTTATTATATCAAAACTCTTTCTATTCAACTCTTTATTAACTTTAGAAAATGCATTTTTATGATATATATCATCAGAATCTAAAAATAACAAATAATCACCTTTGGCGTGACTTATAGCGTAATTTCGAGCTACATTTGGGCCTGCATTTTTTTGTGATAACAACTTAAATCTGGGGTCATTACCAATCTGTTCATTTATAATATCAACAGAACCATCACTTGAACCATCATCAACCATTATAACTTCAAAATACTCATAATCCTGCATCTTAATACTACGAATAGTTTCTGCAATAAATTCAACCGAATTATAAACAGGAACAACAACCGTAAATTTTACTTTGTTAGATTTATCAGTGCCAGCCACTTATCTATCACCTTATCTTCATTAAAACGGAATGCAGACCTCAGCGAAGCATCTTTTAACCTTTTAAGATCAGCACTTCTATAAACACCCTCTATTAAGTCACTAAACTCACTAACATCATTATCCTTACACAAAAAGCCATTTAAACCGTTTATAATCACCTCAGAAGGTCCCACTAGACTACCATTACTAATAACAGGAACGGAGTAAGACAACGCTTCTGTCATCGTCATAGAAAAAGACTCAGTTTTAGACGTTATAAGATAAAGCGCTGCTTTTTTATAATAAAGAAATACATCATTCGTAGCCGGATAAAAAGTTACCATATCAGATACTCCCAACTTAGCAGATAGATGCTGTAATGATTCCTTTTCACTTCCATCCCCAACAATTGCAAAAGTTATTGGTAGACCGCGACTTTTAATTTCTTTAGCAATATAAAGTATAATATGTAGTTGTTTTACAGACTCAACTCTGGCTACAGATAAACATAAAAAGTTTTCATTAGTATTATACTTCCACTGATCTGAATCTGAAAAATTTACAGTTGAATTATATATTGTTGTTGATTCTAACCCTATACTCTTAAAACTTTCGTAGCCACTTTTAGTTTGAGTAACTATCGCATTTACAGACTTATAAGCTCTCTTTCTTAGAAAGCAAACCAGCTTCCCGTGGCTTTCATAACTACTGTGCTCACTAGCAATCAAATTACTCATTTTAAAGCCAAGGAAATTCAAAAGAATAGTTGTAATTGGATGTGTGGAAATAATTTTACAATTTTCATTGAATAAGAAGCTCATTCTTCGCAAAAGAAGGCAAGCATATAGAGTCGTTATTTTGTAAAAATTATTATAAAACTTAAACTTAGAGATGTAAAATATTTCAACACTGCTATTTATAGGATAAAGAGGCTTATCATTTGTTTTATGTAGTGAATATACTCTCACATGCATTCCTTTCTTTACTAAAGAATTAGCTAGATTAGCACAAAACCTCTCAATACCACCTTTTAGCGTCACATCCAAAACAAAGATATTTACTGACTTAACCGACTTCATATAAAATCACTTTAAAAAATAGAAAAAACAACATAATTATAATCTGGGTTATTAGCATAAGAAAACAACTTATACAGCAAAACAAAAAGAACAACCAATATAAAAATAAGGCGGTTACTGACGTGTTGTATTTTTGAAAACATATAAACCACCAATACAGATTCAAAAATAAGAAAATAGCTTGAAAGCCTTACCGTTACATCCTGCAAAACAGGATAGTTTAATAGATAAAAAAGAAAGCCGAAAGAGTAAACACTAAACAACTTCTTAAGAAACAAGTCAGTTAGGTTAAACCTAAAAATAAGAAAAACAAAAAACAACGGATATACTCTTCTTATCAAACCATTTAAATATGCCTCCATTGAGAACTGATTATAAGACTCAGACAAGTACATTTCAGCCCCCTTAAAGTTAACGACACGTTCCAAAATAGATACAACTTCACCTGAAAGAGAAAACCACCCCACACCTAAAAAGATAAGAATAGAAAAAGAAAAAAAGTTTAAATACCTTGAGAAATCAAAATTCATAAGTGGCCAATATAGAAAAGCGACCAAAGCTGTTTTATGGAATAAAGTCGCGAGCAGGACCAAAAAAGCAAAAGCTAAAAATTTCTGATGTAACGCATAGTACCCAGCAAGCATAACCACAGAAAGAGCAAGACCTTGACGTAAACCACTTAAATTGAAGTACATATATGTATCACTATAAATAATCAAAAAAGCAGCTAAGACGAGACCAACACCTAAAAACTTGTACAATGAGTAAAAATAAAAAAATAGGCTTATAATGGAGACTATAATTAAGAAAGCTTCAAAATCAAACCCAAAAAAATAAGTTAGTTTATTTAGATAGTAGAAACAAGGTTCCAAAATAACTTCATAGACATTAATGGCTTTGAATATATTCAAATAGCTTGACGTATCAGTACCGACATCTCCTCTAAGCCCCGTAAAAGCAACCATAAATAAAAAGGCGACAACTAAAGGTAGTCTACCATTTAGAAGCAGTCGATATCTTTCAAAAAATGATAGAAAAATAAGACCGAAAAAAGCCATGAAATAAGGCGCCAATATCACTCTCCTAAGTATTATAATAATGAAGCTCGATAGCTTTCAATCATTAATTCCATATCTTTCAAAACTGAGCGAGGGTTATAGTCAAGCAATCCATTAATCTTTTCTACATCAATTTCTGAGAATTCATCAAAATCTTCTTCAACATGCCAGTTGATTTTAGTATTGGTTTTCTCTTCCAAAATATCAGCAATGCTACCAGCACAAACATTTTTCCCGGATGCAACATTAACAATCCCTTTAACATTGTTTTCGATGAGCTTTATAATGGAGTCTGCGACATCGCCAACATATACGTAATCTTTACTGTAGCTTTTTGTAACATACATATTCACTACTTTTTTTACTAATGCATCTTTAATTATTGAAGGCAAGAATAAATCGCTTTCTAAAGCCGTACCGTAAACATTACTAGGTCTAACAATCAAGCTATCGCTTTTAAGACATAATTCTTCAGCTGCAAGCTTGCTCAGGTTAAACAAACGCCTTTGATCCAAGCCTTGAATCACCAAGTTTGAGTCTTCTCTGGTTTCACTCTGACCAAGGTATAACCTAGTTGAAGATATATATGTTATACCACTATAATCGGCTCTATTTAAAACGTTGTTTAGCAATGAGAGGTTTGCTTCAATTACATTGAATGGTGATTTCTGACAATTCCCATAACCTGCAGAATAAATAATGTGACCTAAATCTCTTTCAAACACACTTAAATCATTTCTTTTAGGGACAAATACGTTAGCGCCCTTCTTTTCTAAGCGCGAAACAACTTCTCTTCCGATGAAACCACTGCCACCAAATACTGTGTAATTTTCCATTAATTAAATCTCATTTTTTAATTTAAATTTTTAACTAGAAAATCTATCGAGTTCAACCTCAACAAACTTAACACCTTGTTAACACCATGCCAATCTATCTCATGATCTACAAAATGCTCATCCAAAATTCTACTTTCTAAATTGACTAATTTAAGTAATGAAAGGAAACGATCAGCTCCTCTTTTATTATTTATTATACAACTAAAAGGTTTATTAAAAATAATAGAAAAAACGACTCCATGAAATGAATCAGTAACAATATAGTCTGAGCTATAAATATAATTCAACCACTCTTCAATATTAACTTTTTCTTTTGAGTCGTTACCATCATTTACTTCTTTTAATTCCAACCCTTTCTCACTTGCCACTTTTTCAATAAACGTATAGTCTTTATTTTCCTTATCCAAGATATAGGAAAACAACTTCCCTTCATTTCTTTCACAAGTGTATTTTTCAATAATATCTATATAATAACTCTTATCTATTATAATTGTTGGGTCTAAAACATGTTCTGCCTGAACATCAAATGTTCTTTCACATACTTCTACCCCGCTTTCTTCTCTTACTGATATAGCTTTAAATTTCTTAAGGCTTTTGGAATGATAATTAACTTTATTAGCGCTACCTTGAAACTCACCTCCCCCGAAAGATGCCGCGTAAGCAATCTTAGTAACCTTGTCATTAACAAACCCCAAAGAGTAAATATCTTCAAACCTAGGATAGCCTAATTTAGCAAATACTTGATCACTACCAACAATACAACAACTATACTCATTTCTATCTAGAAGTTTCTTAAGTTGATTAAAGTTATAAATAGCTTCCGTTTTTGGGCTTATTTCTTCCTTTATGAAACTTTTTATCTTTGGATCAGCTATATTTAGAGAGCTGCCTTTATGCTTACTTGAAAAAGGCAAGAAACATCTCTTTATTACGTATTTAGTTACTGCTAGAATATCTGACTCAGGTCTTAAATTAGCTAATACCGGCTCAAAACCGAGCTCAGTTAACACCTTCATTAATGCATAAGCCTGTATAATCCCACCATAGTTATTAATCAATGGAAATGTTAAAACCAAAACTTTCAACTTTTACTCCTAGTTAACCTACACTTAAAATACTTTAACGTACCTATCAAACCTTTATTTTGAATACCCATAAGTAGGTAAACAAAATTATATATTAGTTCATAGAACCTCATTTTCCTTTCAAAATAACCTACATCCCCTTTTTCAACGGCTACTTTATAGTACAAATGAGATTTCTCTGATATAATAATTCTAATACGCTGAACAAGCTTACGTGTTATGGGTAATGAATTACTAGGTTCGACTCTTAACTTTGGATACCACCTATTTCCATTTTTTTTATTATATATACGATAAGGAAGCTCTTCTTTTGTATGCCTATAATGGGCAGCTTGAGATTGAAATATTTTTTCAGAATTTACTTTATCTAGTTTCAACACTCCCGATTCGATTGACTTTTCAATAAGTGAGTTTAATAATTGGTTACGAACAATCAAAATATTATTTCCAAGACTATCACCTGTGTATTCAGGTAGCCATGCGTCGCCGACAACTATGTCAGCTGTTTCGTTGAAAACATCATCGGTATAATCTGAAGCTAGTGGCTTGAAATAACCTAGCCCCCAATTTTGTCCACCGAGTTCATCTTTTAACTTGATTATTGTTTTTTCTTCGCCATTGATTAGGCCTTCCATTTTTATTGCATACTTATCAGCCCGCAGCCCATCAATCTTATACCTAAAATCTATATGCTTAAGATTCCCAGGTTTAATACCGACTTGCCAAGCCATATATTCAGCGAACTTTGAACTTTTTTGATGTCCACATATTAAACCAATTGTATATGCAATCTTATCAGAAAAGATAGGCTCCTCCTTAGCAAGCAAGCGGATAGCCATAATAAAGCTTGGAATTCCTACTATTGCAAACTTTCCTTTTTCGTTCTTTACTGTTTTTAGAATTTCTGATAATTCTACAGGATAATACTTTGTTTTAGCTCCTTCTTTCACTTCTTTTAAATTGCGTGATATTTGATAACTAAAAAGTATAGGTGAGGATTTATCTTCATTTTCCTTGACATGAATTACTCCATCCACAAGCTTTTGTGCTAGTAACTCTTTTAAAATCCATGTTCCAACTCCACCTGAACTTGCATTTTTACGATAGTCACCTTCAAATACATGTCCAACATACAAACCACAAAAGTAACCTAATCTATTGTCGTACTGAACTTCTTCGTTATTTGAAAATAACTCTTCAGAAATATCACCTTCATTCAAAGAGCTATTCAAATATGGTGTAACATTTATGCATTTGGGATCCAATTCTTCGTAATCTGCAGAATCAATACTCTCCTCATATAAACCATACTTATTTAATCTAAGACTGATCCTCGAATCTATAAGAGATATGATTCCACTTGCTTCACTGAACTTCTTTTTATCGTTAAACTCGTTAATATTCATAAAAAATATCTACTTATCACTTAAAGGTTACTCTCTATTTTGTAATTTCGATGGATTAAAAATAGTAATTATTTTATGTATCAATTCTTTTTCATATTTATTCATAGAAAAAAAGTAAAAACATAAGCAGCAGATAACTATGAATAAGAAACCATAAACTAACAGCTCTCCCCAATTCATCAAAGGTGAAGCAATACCTGTTGAATATATTGAAATAAAGATAATAAACATTGGAGTTATCACCTTAATCAGATCCCACCAAAATTTAATAACATCAACCCCCAAATATCTATAATAGAAATTCATAATTACACCATTCAAAATAAATAACGTAGTTCCTATAGATATAGAAACCCCCCAATATCCGTAATCTTCAGCTAACGCGACAGAGGAAACCGCGGTAATTATCGACATGTAAAAAGCAGTCAATGCTCTAAATTTAAATCTTTGCTTTGCTTGTAGTATTGTAAGGCCTAAATTCTGCAAAAGAGGTATTGAAAGGGGTATCATTATTATTAGAGTAAGGTAATATGCATCTTTATACACTGCACCAGCCCACAAGCTAATGAATGCCTTTCCGAACAGAATAAACCCAAAAATTACAGGCAATATGATAAAAGCCTGCAACCTCCCTATTTTAATCATTTCCAAAGTCAGGATTTTATAACATGCTCCATTAGATATCATTTTTGTTATTTTTGGTAAAAGTACACCACTTATTGCAGTAGACAGCATTACAAATGCAGAGTTAAACATTATGGCTATTGAATAAACAGCTATACTATCTACGCCTGAGTATGCCCCTAAAATAAATTGACCAAAATTCCAGTTTATTTGATCGACAATTATTGCCAGCAAAATGAAAGATGAATAATTAAAAACAGACTTCATCACTCGCATATCGAAAAAACGTATGGAAAAATTAACGCTTACTTTTTTATTGAAGAAAAAATAATGTGAAATTAGATAAGCAAGGTTTATTAGTGAAATTATAGAAATCAAAATTACAACATCGGAACCTAATATCAATGCAATAAATATGGTTAAAGGTACGAGAATAGCTCTAACTATACTTGCCAACTTTATAAAAACAAACTCTTCATAAGCGGTTAGGATAGACTTGTATATGTTAAGAGGTATAGAAAAAGCTATATTTAGTGACAATATTAATATCAAATTTTTTAGCGTTGAAACTTCTTCATAGTTCATACTTCCCAAAAATATTACACTAGCTTTATTATAGAAAATCAACATTAGAAATATAGATATAATACTAACACCAAGATAAGCAGTTAGAATAGTACCATATAATGTAATTTGTTTCTTATAGTCTTTCTTTTCTATATACTTTGATCCAAAAACAACTATCGCATTACCAAAACCAAAATCCAACACAGCTAAATATGTGAGAATTGATAGTGATAAAGAGTATAAGCCAAACTCTGACTGTCCCAAATTTGTTAATATAAAAGGGGTAAAACCTAACATTATAAATACATTAAAAAATATATTCACATATGTCAGTACAGCTCCAAGCTTACGTTGACCAAGACTCATTACTTAATTAGCTCGCTATTAATTTTCTATTTTCACTCAAGTGAAAAGTAATTCTCTATTTTATATGGCTATCTAAAAGCTTGGCTGTAACAATCTCTTTAAAACTTGGCTGCGCTTTATCTTTTTTGGAAAGAATCGGGTTAGTGATCGGCCAATCAATATTTATTTCCTCGTCATTCCAATAAATACCACATTCGTCATCAGGATAATAATAATCAGTGCACTTGTATTGAAATTCAGCCACATCACTAAGTACTAAAAAACCATGGGCAAAGCCTGGGGGGACATAAAATTGTAACTTATTATCACTTGATAAGATCACAGACTCATATTGGCCATAAGTCTTAGAGTTTGGCCTAATATCAACAGCAACATCTAACACACTGCCAGATGTTACGTAAACCAATTTACCTTGTGGGTTATTTCGTTGAAAGTGAAGGCCTCTAAGGACACCTTTTGTCGACTTAGAACAATTATCTTGAACAAATCTTTCTTTTATACCCAGCATTTCTTGATACCTTTTCTCATTGAAGCTTTCAAAAAAGTACCCTCGACTATCATTAAATAGCTTTGGCTTTATAATTAAGCAACCATCTAGTTTTGTTTTCTCAACTATCATCATTATTAACCTGTTCATCAGCGCTAATGAGCATTTCTAAATATTTTCCGTAATCATTTTTTTTCATTTTTTCACTAAGTTTCAAGAGCTGCTCATCGTCAAGCCAGCCATTTTTCCAAGCTATTTCTTCAAGACAAGCGACTTTCATGCCTTGAATATGCTCAATAGTTTGAACAAAAGATGATGCTTCATGTAAGCTTTCATGTGTTCCGGTATCGAGCCAAGCAAAGCCCCGACCTAATAATGCAACATTTAGAGTACCGTCATCTAGATACATTTCATTAATACTAGTGATTTCTAGCTCCCCACGGTCTGAAGGCTTTACAGCTTTCGCCATTTCCACGACGCGATTATCATAGAAGTACAGTCCAGTGACGGCATAGCTCGACTTTGGTTTGATTGGTTTCTCCTCAATAGATATAGCTTTCATATCAGAATCAAATTCCACTACACCAAATCGTTCTGGATCTTTTACCTTATAGCCAAAAACAGCCGCTTCACCCTTTTCTGCTAACTTCTTAGCGCTTTGGAGCTGATTCGAGAAAGATTGCCCATAAAAAATATTATCTCCTAGCACTAGACAAACTGCGGAATCACCTATGAAGCTTTCGCCTATAATAAAAGCTTGGGCAAGACCATCTGGTGATAACTGCACAGCGTACTCTATGTCAATACCAAAATCACTTCCGTCTCCCAACAAACGCTTAAATGCAGCCGAATCCTCAGGTGTTGTTATAATCAATATATCCCTAATGCCTGCCAGCATTAAAGTAGAGAGCGGGTAATAAACCATTGGTTTATCATAAATAGGAAGCAGTTGTTTTGATGTTCCTCTAGTTAAAGGATACAGACGAGTTCCCGAACCTCCAGCTAATACTATCCCTTTCATCATTATCCTCTAATTTAAATACCTAAATGTTACACTGATAGTTTCCATTACGTGCGCGCATCCACCAGTCCTTATTTTCTATATACCATTTTGCGGTCTTATAAAGACCTGAATCGAATGTTTCCGTGGGCGTCCATCCAAGTTCACGCTCTATCTTTGTAGCGTCGATAGCATATCTGACATCATGACCAGGCCTATCTGTTACATACTCTATGAGATCCTCATACTTTTGAACATTACTTGGCTTATTAGGAGCTAACTCTTCAAGTAATTTACAAATCTTTTTCACAACCTCAATATTGGCTTTCTCATTATGACCTCCGATATTGTAAGTTTCACCCACTTCACCTTCCGTAATCACTTTGTACAGTGCACGGGCGTGATCCTCAACAAATAGCCAGTCGCGAATTTGCATGCCATCACCATAAACTGGCAGCGCTTTACCTTCTAACGCATTGAGAATCATCAGAGGAATGAGTTTTTCGGGGAAATGGTAAGGTCCGTAATTGTTCGAGCAGTTGGTGACTATGGTTGGAAAACCGTAAGTACGCAGCCACGCACGGACCAAGTGATCACTCGATGCTTTGGAGGCAGAATAAGGGCTACTCGGTGCGTAGGAGGTAGTTTCGGTAAATAGGTCTTCTGTGCCTTCTAAATCATCATAAACTTCATCGGTGGAGATATGGTGGAAGCGAAACGCTGCTTTGCGCTCACCATCCAAGGTATTCCAATAACTACGTGCTGCTTCTAATAAAGTGTATGTACCAACAATATTGGTTTCAATAAAAACAGCAGGCCCATCGATAGAGCGGTCTACATGAGATTCAGCGGCCAAATGCATCACTGCATCAGGTTTATGCTCGATGAATACGCGTTCAACCTCTGCGCGATCAGAAATATCAACTTGCTCGATAATATATCGCTCACTCCCTGCAACGCTAACCAGTGATTCTAAGTTACCTGCATAAGTTAGCTTGTCGAGGTTTACAACACTATCTTTAGTATTATTGATGATATGGCGAACCACCGCTGATCCGATAAAGCCGGCACCACCGGTAATTAGAATTTTTCTCATCAGGAGAAAGCTCCTCGTTATAATTAAAAGCTAGTGATAGGCTAACTTCTTAGTTCTTAAAATAAGAAATGACTTTCTTGTTTATAATTCACAGAAAACAAGTTTTACTTAGTTAAAAAGCTCGCTCTCACTAAACCATTAATAAATTAGTTGTAAATAATAGAACTAATTAGTGTGATATATAAAATCTGGCATTTAGGATTCTGATGTTATGACTTGTCTGATTTATATTCGTAATTGTAGTAGCCATAGTAACCATAGGCATTGCTTGATTTACGAACTACGCCATTAAATACCACACCCTTTACATCGATGCCATTTTGCTCAAAACGGTTACGTGTAATTTCTAGTTCTTTTGCATGATTTTGACCAAATCGGGTAACAAGTAGTGTTGTGCCTGCATGCGCACTCACAATAGCAGGGTCTGTTACCGCTAAGATTGGCGGTGTATCGATAATCACCAAATCGTATATTTTACTGACCTCATCAACTAATTTGGTGAAGTTTTGATGCATTAATAACTCCGAAGGGTTTGGAGGTATTTGGCCACGAGTCATTACATCTAACCCTTCTACTTGCGTATTTTTTATCGTTTGAGTTAGGTCTAAGCGACCTGATAAATAATCGCTCAAGCCATCATCCCATTTCATGCCAAACTGAGTTTGTAAGTAGCCTTTACGCATATCTCCGTCGATGACAAGCACCTTTTTACCGCTTTGGGCAAGGACTGTCGCTAAGTTGACTGTGATAAATGATTTACCTACACCAGGGCTCGGACCTGAGATAGCAATAACGTTGTTTTTAGCTTCTAACATAGCAAAGTGTAAACTTGTTCTTAAGCTACGTAGCGCTTCTACAGAGAGATCTGCTGGGTTATCAATAGCTAAAATCGATTTTGCCTTTGCGGTTTTACCTTTTCGCGCTCTGGCAAAACCAGTCAATTTCACTTGATATTCAGAAAATGGAACGCTTGCATAAACAGGTAACCCTAATGCTTCAATCTCACCTGGATCCTCAATCCCCTTATGCAGTGCTTTTTGAATAAGTACAATAGCAATGGCTAACATACCACCAAGCATAGTTGCCACCACAACGATTAGTGCTTTTTTAGGTTTCACTGGTTGGGTTGTATTTACCTCAGCGTAATCTACTATTCGCACATTACCAACGGTGCCTGCGCGCACAATGTCTAACTCCTGTGTTTTACCTAGCAGCAGCGTATAAATCTCGTTATTTACCTCTACATCACGCTTTAAACGTAATAGCTCACGCTGGGTTTCTGGCAAGCCTTGAACTTCGCCTGCTAACTCATTACGTTGGCGTTTTACGGTATCTATTTGCTCTACCACACCACGGTAAGAAGGATGCTCACGTTTAAACTTACGGCCAAGTTCTAAGCGCTTTAATTCTAGTTCTTGCAGTTTTGTTTCTAATATCACAATTTGCTCGAGTACCGCCTGCGTTTCTAAGCTGATATCGATAGATTCTTGTCGAATTTGATATTCATTAAAGGCTTTTTCAGCACGCTCTAAGTTGCGCTTAACATCTGGTAGCTGAACTTCCAAGAACTCCAAAGATTGCTGTGCCTCAGCGCTGTTACGCTCGACATTGCGGCGAACATAAATACTAGCTACTTTATCGAGTACTCTTTCTGCGTAGGCTGGGGTTTTATCTTGCAGCGCAAGATTGATAATACCCGAGTCTTTACCTTTCTCAGATGCTGAAATTGCGCCTTGTAAGTCTAATATAGTTTGAAGTCTATTACGTTTTACTATTGAGAATTCAGTACCTGGACGTGCAATAAGTGTTTTGATGGTTAATTCAAACTGGCCTGCTTTTACATCTTGCCCAACTTTACCAGAAAGTACTTCTTCATTATCTTCATTTAATAAAACAAAACTATCATCCGCTTGTGCTAATAATATGAACTCTGCTCCCTCTGCGCTATTAGGCACTTTAAAGCGGTGGATCTCTACCTTTTCACCGCCCCATGCATAAGAGGTTGCGCCAAAGCTTTCTTCCGCAACTTCACCTTCAGTTTGTGGTACGAACTTACGAAAGCTTCGCCCCCCAAATAAAGGGAACAATTTTGGTTCTACTACTATATCTAGGTTAAGTGTATCTACCGCTTCACCTATAATACTTCTTGATTTAAGTAGCTCGATTTCTGTTACCGCGGCAGAGGTGCTTTCAAACATACCAGACATATCATCAAAGCCAGGTACTGAACCGCCTTTTTCTTCTACCTGTACCATTGCGGTTGCCTGATAAATTGGCGTGCTAAATATGGCGTAAGCCACGCCTAACAACATAAACAGCGATGTAATACCGGCAATAAACCATTTAGCGTCTAATAAGGCACCAAAGAGTGCCATTAAGTCGATCTCTTGCGTATCTTCTCGTTTAGATTTTTGCGGAGAAATTAGATTTGGCTGAGCATTCATATACTCGCAATTCCTTATAAATACTGTTGCCAAGCGCCACAGGCGCTATCGATAAGCTCATATACGTGTTCAAACGCTTCTTTAGACTGGCGGTATGGATCGGGGATTTCTTTATCGCCAATCCATTTACCAAGTAAAAAGGTTTTACCACGAGCTTGAGGGTAACGGCTGCATAAGTCATCAAGGTGCCTATGTTCCATTACTAAAATGAGACTGTTTTGCGCAACAAGCGCACCACTGAGCTGACGCCCTTGATGCTCACTCATGTCGATACCTTGCGCCTTAGTAAGCTCTTGTGCCATTGCATCGGCAGACTTACCCTCTAACGCGGTTAAGCCCGCCGACGACACTTGAATATTCTTACCTGCCAATTTGCTTTTTAATACATATTCTGCGGTTGGGCTGCGGCAAATATTGCCAGCGCAAACCATTAATACACTATCAAACATGAGCAATCACACTATTGATTTTCAATATCTTGAATTGCATCCACAGTTGATAGCGAAGGCAATAGTAAGCTGATAACTTTGTTCCAGCGAGCAAGTGGCGCGCTAGTAACGTACACAATATCTTGAGGTTGCAGTTCAAATTGCTCTGCAAGTACCAATGAGGCAACATTTTTTGCGTGTAGTTGATATACATCTGCAAGCACACCGTCTTTTTGTAGGTCGCGTTTACGCAGTACAAAAACACCATTAGCATCAGCTGTGCGTTCATTAAAGCCACCAACATCAGTAAGTGCTTCAGCTAGACTTAAACCATAGCGGTTTACGTCTACTTTGCCCGCTTTAATCACATCACCTAAAACATAAACATTACGCTTGTCATTACGGCTGATATGAATAATATCACCATGTTGCAACAAACGGTTTTGTGAAATATCACCCTCAGCATAGAAATCATCGAGTTGAATAACCTCTGTTTTCTCTCCGCGAGTAAATGTTACGGTTTCCCAATCAGCGCTTTCAGTCAGGCCACCGGCTTGGTTTATTGCATCGATTAGCGTAACTGGCGTTTCTGTGATTGGGTATACACCTGGTTTTGTTACTTCACCGGTTACGTATGTTTTTTGGCTTCTAAAACCAACCACTTTGACATCGATTTGGGGCTCTTCGATAACACGACTTAAGCGTTTAGTAAGATCTTCACGTAACTCATTTACTGTTCTACCTGCTGCCGGAACTTTTGGGGCGTAGGCAAAATTAATAGTGCCGTCGGCTTGAACACGGAAACCATCAAACTCGGCTGTTCTTTGTACCGCAGCCGGGATTGTAAGTTCAGGGTGATCCCAAACGCCAATTGTAATGACATCCCCAACGCCTAAACGATATTCATAGTTTGAGACATCGATACCAGCAAGTGACGAACGGTCAATTTTTTTGGCTTGTTTGATTTTGTGCTCTTGAACTAACTGAGAGTCGATGATGTGAATATTTAC
Source organism: Pseudoalteromonas piscicida (assembly GCF_000238315.3). Classification (NCBI taxonomy): domain Bacteria; kingdom Pseudomonadati; phylum Pseudomonadota; class Gammaproteobacteria; order Alteromonadales; family Pseudoalteromonadaceae; genus Pseudoalteromonas; species Pseudoalteromonas piscicida. The sequence continues at coordinate 3,952,485 of NZ_CP011924.1, read as the reverse complement.
TTTTTCTAAGTCGCGTTCTAGATTTGCGGTTTGTTCACCAGAGCCGATTCCTTCAAAATGGCCACCAGGAACAAGTGTACAGCCGCTCATTGTCATCAGAACGGCTGAAGCAATGATAGTTTTACAGCGTAGCGCCATTGTTTCTTCCCAAAAGTGTTGTAATCTTTTCTTTTAATTACTTTTATTGCCCTTTATTAAATAGTAGAGGTGCAATAAAAATTTCGTGGGCTAATTAAAGCATGCACGATTGTTAATCGCAAGTGAGTACTAGGTTTTGCGCAAGATCTCACTCTATATTCTATGTTTTTACCTAGAGATGTGGTTAAAAGCCTATATCAAGTTTGAGTTCATTTTTTTAGATTGTTATTTTTGTTGTTTCTTAATTTGCAATTTAATCTTTGGTCCTTGGTGGTGGCATAAAGCTGCTATGTCTGAGTTTGAACCATTTTGTCGCGACATAAAGTCGCTGCTACGGCTGAGTTTGAACCTTTTGTCGCGGCGTAAAGTCGCTGCTACGGCTAAGTCTGAACCATTCAGTCGCGACATAAAGTCGCTGCTACGGCATTTAGGCACGCTTCCGCCCTTAGGTTGTAGCTCCTAAATGCTGGTTTCGGTTTAAGTAAAAGATCGCGAGGTGAACTCGCTCCTACCATATTGGCCTAAGGTGTTTATGTCTTTGCGGGGTAAAACCGCTGCTGAACCATTCTGTCGCGACATAAAGTCGCTGCTACGGCATTCAGGCACGCTTCCGCCCTTAGGTTGCAGCTCCTAAATGCTGGGTTTCGGTTTAAGTAGAAGATCGCGAGGTGAACTCGCTCCTACCACGTTGACCAAAGATGTTTATGTCTTCGCGGCGTAAAGTCGCTGCTACGGCATTCAGGCACACCTCCGCCCTTAGGTTGTAGCTCCTAAATGCTGGTTTTAGTTTTAGTAAAAGATCGCGAGGTGAACTCGCTCCTACCATATTGAGCCAGATGTTTATGTCTTCGCGGCGTAAAGTCGCTGCTACGGCATTCAGGCACACCTCCGCCCTTAGGTTGTAGCTCCTAAATGCTGGTTTTAGTTTTAGTAAAAGATCGCGAGGTGAACTCGCTCCTACCATATTGAGCCAGATGTTTATGTCTTCGCGGCGTAAAGCCGCGACTGAACCATTTTGTCGCGACATAAAGTCGCTGCTACGGCATTCAGGCACGCTTCCGCCCTTAGGTTGTAGCTCCTAAATGTTGGTTTCGGTTTAGGTAAAAAATAGCGAGGTAAACTCGCTCCTACCACATTAACCCAAGGTGATTATGTCTTCGCGGCGTAAAGCCCGTCTGAACTATTCTGTCGCGACATAAAGTCGCTGCTACGGCACTCAGGCACGCTTCCGCCCTTAGGTTGTAGCTCCTAAATGCTGGTTTTAGTTTTAGTAAAAGATCGCGAGGTGAACTCGCTCCTACCATATTGAGCCCGATGCTTATGTCTTCGCGACGTAAAGCCATTCTGTCGCGACATAAAGTCGCTGCTACGGTATTTAAGCACCCTTCCGCCCTTAGGTTGTAGCTGCTAAATGCTGGTTTTAGTTTTAGTGAAAGATCGCGAGGTGAATTCGCTCCTGCCACATTGACCTAAGGTGTTTATGTCTTCGCGGCGTAAAGCCGCACTAGAACCATTTTGTCGCGACATAAAGTCGCTGCTACGGCACTCAGGCACGCTTCCGCCCTTAGGTTGCAGCTCCTAAATGCTGGTTTTAGTTTTAGTGAAAGATCGCGAGGTGAACTCGCTCCTACCACGTTGACCCAAGGTGTTTATGTCTTCGCGGCGTAAAGCCGCGACTGAGCCATTCTGTCGCGACATAAAGTCGCTGCTACGGTATTCAGGCACGCTTCCGCCCTTAGGTTGCAGCTCCTAAATGCTGGTTTTAGTTTTAGTGAAAGATCGGCGAGGTGAACTCGCTCCTACCATATTGAGCCAGATGTTTATGTCTTCGCGGCGTAAAGCCGCGACTGAACCATTTTGTCGCGACATAAAGTCGCTGCTACGGTATTTAAGCACCCTTCCGCCCTTAGGTTGTAGCTGCTAAATGCTGGTTTTAGTTTTAGTGAAAGATCGCGAGGTGAGCTCGCTCCTACCACATCGACCCAGATGTTTATGTCTTTGCGGCGTAAAGCCGCGCCTGAACCATTTTGTCGCGACATAAAGTCGCTGCTACGGTATTTAAGCACCCTTCCGCCCTTAGGTTGTAGCTGCTAAATGCTGGTTTTAGTTTTAGTGAAAGATCGCGAGGTGAGCTCGCTCCTACCACATCGACCCAGATGTTTATGTCTTTGCGGCGTAAAGCCGCGCCTGAACCATTTTGTCGCGACATAAAGTCGCTGCTACGGTATTTAAGCACCCTTCCGCCCTTAGGTTGTAGCTGCTAAATGCTGGTTTTAGTTTTAGTGAAAGATCGCGAGGTGAGCTCGCTCCTACCACATCGACCCAGATGTTTATGTCTTTGCGGCGTAAAGCCGCGCCTGAACCATTTTGTCGCGACATAAAGTCGCTGCTACGGCATTTAAGCACGCTTCCGCCCTTAGGTTGCAGCTCCTAAATGCTGGTTTAATTTAAATATAAAGATCGCGAGGTGAACTCGCTCCTACCACATTGACCCAGGGTGTTTATGTCTTCGCGGCGTAAAGCCGCGCTAGAATCATTCTGTCGCGACATAAAGTCGCTGCTACGAAATGGTTTGAGCTTTTAAGTTACAGCTACAAAATTGCAAACGTTCCACTATGCGAATGTAATCTTTCTAACAACGTGAAGAAGTTTACAGCCAAACCAGATTACACCCTTTTTATAACAATTAAATAAGAACAAAGGATGAAGTTTTTATTGTACCTTTTTTATTGTACAGTTATCAACAACGATTTGTGCATAATGGTTAAGCAGTTTAATTAATAAAATGCTACGAAGTTCTCCATCAGGTTGTTGATATATGGCGTGAATGTCTTTGTAACAGCCGTCTGTTAACTGAACCAAGTCGCCTTCTTGAAGGTCGAGCTCGTCCGCTATTTCATTTTTATTCATTAGTTGAGCAACGAGTTCATCTGGCACCATTTGCAGATCGGTACCATAACGAATAAAGTCAGAAACACCGCGAGTGTTTTTTACCGCAGAAAAGTGTGAAGAATGTGGATCTAGCTTAACAAATAAATATCGAGGAAACAGCGGTTGCTCCACCGCCTTTGAGCTAGAGGTTTTTCTTTTTACGAAAGTAGGAAAGCAAGACTCTATGCCTTGATTTTGAAGATTTGACTGTGCTCTGTGTTCTTGCTTTGGTTTACAGTAGAGCAAATACCAGCATTCCATGCGTTGCGTTCCCTAAAAAAATAAGCCTAACGAATTAGGCCTACTATTATACGTATATTCTCAATTAGGTCTAGCCTAGTCACTGCCAAAAAGGTCTCTTGTGTAGACTTTTTCGGTAACGTCTTGTAACTCCTCAACCATACGATTAGAGATGATTACATCGCAGCTACATTTGAATACATCTAGGTTGTTTTCTACTCTAGAATTAAAGAAAGTTGCCTCTTTCAGTACAGGCTCATAAACCACTACCTCGACTCCCTTCGCTTTTATTCTTTTCATCACACCTTGAATAGCAGAAGCTCTAAAGTTGTCCGATCCCGCTTTCATTATTAATCGGTAGATCCCCACCACCTTAGGTTCTTTTTGCAAAATTGACTCGGCAATAAAGTCCTTTCTTGTTGTGTTTGCATCAACAATTGCTTGGATTATATTATTAGGTACGTCTTTATAGTTGGCTAAAAGCTGCTTCGTGTCTTTTGGTAAACAATAGCCACCATAGCCAAATGAGGGGTTATTGTAATGACTGCCAATTCGAGGGTCTAAACACACCCCCTCAATTATCTGCTTAGCGTTTAAACCATGAGATTCAGCATAGCTGTCTAACTCATTAAAGTAGGCTACGCGCATCGCCAAATAAGTATTCGAGAATAATTTGATCGCTTCGGCTTCTGTAGAATCAGTGAATAACGTGTCAATATTCTCTTTAATCGCACCTTGCGCTAGCAGATCAGCAAACACTTTTGCACGCTCAGAGCGTTCACCAACAATAATACGAGACGGGTACAAATTATCGTAAAGGGCTTTTCCTTCTCTTAAGAACTCTGGTGAGAATATGATATTTTCAACGCCTAGGGAGGATTTAATTTTTTCGGTAAAGCCTACAGGTACAGTGGACTTTACGACTATAACGGCATTGCGATTATACTTTTGAACGTCCGCAATAACCGACTCTACAGAATTAGTATTAAAATAGTTTGTCTCAGGGTCATAGTCTGTTGACGTAGCGATGACTACATATTCAGCGCCTGTATAAGCAGATTCTTTATCTGTAGTTGCAGTTAAATCGAGCTTTTTTGTGGTCAAAAACGCTGAGATTTCCTTATCAACTATGGGTGACTGCTTATCATTGATCATATTCACTTTATTTTGATCAATATCTAAAGCCATAACTTCGTTATGCTGAGCTAATAATACTGAGTTAGAAAGCCCTACATACCCTGTTCCAACAACTACAATTTTCATCGTTACTTCCTAATTATAACTAAGAATAGCGTTAACTATTCGTTGGCACGCTTTGCCATCGCCATATGGATTATGGGCGTAGCTCATTTGATTATATAACTCAATGTCTTCAATTAATTGAGACACCATATCAACAATCTTATCTTTATTAGTGCCCACAAGCCTCACCGTACCTGCTGAAACCGCTTCAGGCCTCTCGGTAGTATCTCTCATTACTAATACGGGTTTCCCTAATGACGGCGCTTCCTCTTGAATACCGCCAGAGTCTGTGAGTATGAGATACGATTTGTCCATTAGATATACAAATGGCAGGTAGTCTTGTGGCTCTATTAATTTAATATTCGCAACCCCTGCTAGCACGCGATTTACAGGTTCTTGTACATTTGGATTCAAATGAACTGGGTAGACAAAGTTAAAATGAGGATAACGCTTTGCGAGCTGCGCAATAGCCTCACAAATTCTTTCGAACCCTCCACCAAAACTCTCTCTTCGATGTCCTGTAATAAGCACATATGGCCTATTCGTAACATCTGCAAATTGCTGTTCCAGTGAAACTGTCAAAGCCCTTTCTGTTAAGACATTTTCTTTAACTGACAATAAAGCATCTACAACTGTGTTTCCCGTCACAACAATCTTTCGCTCACTGACTTGTTCTTTCTGCAAATTGCTGGCTGCGGCTTGAGTTGGAGCAAAGTGTAACTCAGCAAGCTTTCCTGTTAGCGTGCGATTAGCCTCTTCAGGCCATGGGCTTAGAATATTTCCAGTCCTTAGTCCAGCTTCAACATGACCAACCTTAATTTGCTTGTAAAAAGCAGCAAGTGAAGCTGATAAAGTCGTCGTTGTATCGCCGTGCACAAGCACCCAATCAGGTTTGAAGTCCTCTAAGACCTCGCGCAAGCCGAGTAATATTTTACTTGTAACATCATACAGATCTTGCCCAGCACGCATTACGTTTAGATCATAATCAGGTTGGATTGCAAACAGATGAAGCACTTGATCAAGCATTTCTCGATGCTGTGCGGTCACACATACTTTAGACTGGATCTGTTCGCACTCATCCAGCGCTTTTACAAGTGGTGCCATTTTAATGGCTTCAGGACGCGTACCAAATACTGTTAACACTTTCATTTTGTTGTCTTATTTTAGAAAATACCGCGACTGTCTATAAGCACTTTTTTAGCAACTTGCTCAGGGTCAATCTGTTTAAACTCTTTATGATCAACGAGCACTGCGACTGTGTTTGCTACAGCTAATGCTTCATCTATAGAAACTAGACGCACCTTCAAGCTTTGTAAGTGTTGAGGCAAGCTGTCAATATTAGGCTCTACGACCACAATTTCATAGTCGTGTTTTTTAGCCAGCATTTCTACAATGCCGAGTGCAGGGCTTTCTCTTAGATCGTCAATATCTGCTTTGAACGCAATCCCCAGACACGCAATTACTGGCTTTTTAAACTGATCAGCAGCTTCCTCAATTTGATTTAAAACAAATTGTGGTTTAGCGTCATTTACTTCTCTTGCTTGTCTAATTAACTTTGCACGTTCAGGCGCGCTACTCACGATAAACCAAGGATCAACGGCAATACAATGACCTCCAACACCTAGGCCTGGGTTTAGAATATTCACACGAGGATGGCGGTTTGCTAGCTTAATTAACTCCCAAACATCTATATCAAGGTCATCACAAATCATCGAAAGCTCATTTGCAAACGCAATGTTAACATCTCTAAATGAATTTTCAGTTAACTTTGCCATTTCTGCTGTTCGTGCATTAGTTATCAGACACTCCCCTTTCACAAAAATCTGATAAAGCTCAATGGCACTTCGGGTACAAGCATCTGACATACCACCGATAACGCGATCATTCTCAACAAGCTCTTTCAATACATAACCTGGTAGAACACGTTCGGGGCAATGCGCTATTTTGATATCAGCATCATCGCCAGCAGTCTGCGGGAATGTTAGATCCGGCCTTAGCTCACTTAACCACTCTGCCATTTGCTCAGTCGCACCGACCGGTGACGTGCTTTCAAGTACCACTAAATTACCTTTTTGCAATACTGGAGCTATCGATTCAGAAGCTGAGCGAATGTAACTGAGATCGGCTTCATAATTCGCTTTAAAGGGGGTAGGCACTGCGACTAAAAATGCATCAGCAGCTTGAGTACGGGTAGTCGCTTGTAGCTTTTTAGCTTGGACTGTACTTCTTACAACAATATCTAAATCAGGTTCAACGATGTGAACATCGCCATTGTTAATAGTATCAACCGTCTCTTGGTTAACATCAACTCCGATTACACTAATACCTCTAGAGGCAATTACGGCAGCGGTTGGCAGACCTATATAGCCTAACCCAACGACGGAAACGGTTTCTATTGACATATAATACTCATTAATTCGGTGTTAAATTTTACCAACAAGGTAGTAGTAAACAAACTTTAGCAACTTACCTTGTCGGAAAAGTCTTGAAGGTTGGGAAAGCAGTCGATAAAGCCACTCTAAATGTAGCTTTATCCAAAGTTTAGGCGCTCTTTTTACGTTACCAGTATACACATCATATGTACCGCCGACGCCCATATAAAAAGCATTAGGGACTTGCTTTCTGCATTCAAATATAAACTTTTCTTGTTTTGGTGACCCAAGAGCAACAGTAATAATTTGTGCTCCTGAATCTTTAATCTCAGCAATTACCTCTTCTCGGTCTTCAAAGTAGCCATCACGTGCACCTACAACATTAACTCCGAGACCTTGGAGTTTTGTTTTTGTTAATTCTATTACCGTTGCAGATGCGCCAAGCAAGTATACTGGTGTATTTAATGAAGCTGCGCTTATCATCAACTGCGTCCACAACTCACACCCGGGGATACGAGCCACTTTTGCATTTGATTTTTTGCTCATAACGTAACTAACACCAATCCCGTCAGCGTAACGCAAAGTAGCATCTAACAGTACTTGTCTTGTTTCTTGGTCGCGTTCCGCAACCATCACTTTCTCAGGATTGATTGCAACAGCAACACCAGGTACTACATTAGACTCACGTAATATAGCACTCTCAATTAAATCTTGGATCGAGCCAAATGCTGTAACGGGTATTCCACGTATTGTGATTTCGTTAGCGCTGTTCAATGATGCCTCGTAAGTATCAGTTTTTGGTATATGGTAAGCAAATTATTTACAATATAGGTTAAGCTATGCTGACTTACCGAATTTAATGCCTCTTTTTGCATCAATTGATAGTCGTTCATGCTCATTTTTAGCGCCTGATAAAGTGATTCATAACCTTTACTATCAAGCCACTCATCATCGTTTTGTAATAGCAAGCCATTTTGGCCGTCTATCACTTGCGCCCGAGAGCCATCAGTTTCTGTTGCAATAACGGGTGTACCTGAAGCCATAGCTTCAGTCATCACCAAGCCAAAAGATTCATTGCGTGAAAGGCTAAGTAAAAAACGCGAGCTGCAATAAAGCTTAACTAATTGCTCAGGTGCTAACACCCCATAAAAATCGACCCGTATATTACCATTTTGTGATGCCCACTGTGAAGTGGCCCCCTCACCGACCACCGCTATTTTAGCCCCTTTTTTTGCTATTTTTTGTAAACGGTCAATACCTTTGTTGTAATTTTGATGTCCTACAAATATGAAGTCATACTCATAAGTCTGATTTGTTGGTGGTTGATAAACATCTAAAATACCAGCACTCAAGAGTGAAGTTGATGCTTCTGACACATCAACGTAGCTCTTAAAACGCTCAAATAAGTTTTTACTAACGAATATTGCATGATCTAGCTTGGTAAATGCCCATTTGTACAGTGCACTGGGAGGCTGATAAGCATAAACATCGCTACCGTGGAATGTAGCAATAAGTTTAACTTTTCTATTAATCAAAGCCTTATAAGTAATAGCGAGTAGTATATTTGGGAAAAAGAAATGTACGTGGATAATATCTACTTTCTTTGCAAACAAAAACTTCGCCAAGAAATGAATATAGAAGAGTGGATATCTCAGTAAACGCTTTATTCTTCCAACCTCATCTTGTGTCAGGTAAAAATACTCAACTTCTAAATTTTTTTCCTTTTGCAATGCTTTGAACTGGTTATATACAAAGCGACCTGAATTAGGCTTCTTTGCACTTGGACCCATGTTTGAAAGTAGTAACAAGCGTATCATTTCTTCTTCTGCTCCTTGCTATTTTCTCTTTGCATCTGAATACCATAATTCGCTCGAGATGGGATTAAATGAAATAAAACCCGATACAATAACTGGACAGGAGGGATGAATATATGATGCGTCATCGGCGTATAGCCAGACTCAACTTTCACCTTTTTAAAACGATCTTCAGTGCATGCCCAAACATTTTTCAATAGTTTATAGCGAAAAGCATCGGAGAAGTTCTGATTGATGTAAGCAGAAAAGATACCCACAGAGGCAAACGGAGGTATAACACTAAAGCACTGGGCCGCCATCACGTTGCTTCCAAAAATGACGTACCTCCCTCCTCTACCATATAAAAACTCATAGTAAGTGACTTTTTGATAATCAGTCAGATTAAGATGCTTGGTTTTTTCGTCGAAGTCAGCCAGTAACTTACTCAACGAACGCGCATTACAGCCAGAATAACGTGCTTTTAATATTGTTTCTGCAGAAAAGCTGAACAACGAGTAAATAAAGGGAAATAATTTATATAGCTCACCTTTCCAACCTTTTGGTGTAATATATGTCGCCCGTTGAAGCACATCGCCAAGGTAGCCTTCGAAAAAAGCGGAAGCTTTACAAAATTTCTGGCTAATATAATCATAATTACTCAAGAGCCCACCGATAGGGTTGAGTAAACCATGTGACATTTCCGCAATTATCTCTGCTTTATTTTCAAGCCCTGCACCTAGCTTGTATTCATACCCATAATATTCATCAAACAAAGGGGCATATTGCTGCGCAATCTCTCTTTCAGGACTCCCCTCTGGACCATAAGTGAACCCATACGAAAATTCTGATGAAGCTAAGATGAGCCTAGAATCCATACCACTGCTAATTGGAAGGACACGCTCAGTTTTAGGCCATAAATCAACCAATCGTTCAATTTCACCAGAAACAGCTTCCAATGTAACTGTACTAGGCTTCGTGATATCTATATATTTCTCGGTACAGCCCACCTCTGTAACAGATCCTGGCTCAAGTCGTTCAATACCATCATACAACGTAAAGTTCCCAAACATATGCTGCTTAGCAGCAAGTACGTCTTGCATTTCAGCATTTATTTTATGTTCAGATAACAATGGGCGCACCGCCGGCGCAACTTTTAAATTAGCTGATAACTTATCGATATAATGACTAGAAAGCCCAAAGGGATCATTGATGACCTGCAGTTTTCCATTCGATACCCAAAGTCCGACAAAAGAGCCTGCCTCAAGAGCCTTCAGCACTTCAATACCATTTGTAATAAGATCATGTAATAACTCAGACAAGGCATTGCGCTTTGATTTATACACAAACCAACCAGCAACATATAACTCATGCCCATCAACTTGTATTACCGGTGGCGCTTGCCATTCTCTTTCACTGTATATTAGGCAGCCGTTAAACCTTGGTAAAAGCAATACTCGGCTATGCTTTTCGGTAAAACTTTTAACATGTGGTAATGAATCCAAATTTGCATTTACATACAGCCCTCTCATGATATCAATTCCCTGACTGTAATGTTGAAGTGCGTTTTTGACGGCGAGCTAAATACCACTCCAGAGGCGCTTTACCAAAAATACTTCCAAAAACGAGTTTTACGTAAACTCTAGAGTTAAGCTTAGAATAGCTAAGTGAAGCTAGGTAGTGCTTAATACCACTCAGGCGTGCTTCGCTCCGTAATTCAAAGTCGCCTAAGCTTTCGTATTGCCTTGCAAGCCCCTTGCGCAAGCCCAAAGCTAAAAACTCAGCCTTATACTTATCAATTATCGCTTTATGCCCATTAACTTTAGTTTTTGGGTTGCAAGAAATACCATCTTCAGCTAATTGGTAGGTTAGCATTGGCGCTTTGATATGCACACCTGCAGAAACTTTAGCCAAGCGAAGCAACAAATCATAATCTTGCATACTCGGTAAACTGTTATCAAACCCCCCAATATCCTCTAACGCTCTTCGCTTGATTAATAAAGCGGATGTGCAAACGCCATAACCTTGCTCCAATAGCGTCACATACATATTTGTCGCAGAGAGACACTTAAACTCTTTTTTGAGCCCTTGGTATGTCAGATACATATCGCAATAACAAAAAGTGGCATCGGTGTGTTCATTTAGTGCAGCCAATTGCTTTTTTAGTTTATTTGCATCCCACAAATCATCATCATCTAGAAAAGCGATATATTCTCCCTTGGCACTTTGCCACCCTGTATTACGGGCAGCGCATGCACCCTTATTTGATTCATGCTGAATATAAGCCACTCTAGGATCTTGCTGGTATCTAGCCATTACTGCTTCAGTTTCTACTCGGTATTGATCTGGATGGTTGTCATCTACGACGATCACTTTCCAATCTTGAAAAGACTGTAACTTAACGCTAGCAATTGCGCTATCTAACATATCTGCACGACGATACGTGGGGATAATAATACTTACTGTTTCTTGCATTGCTTTGCTCTATTTAATTCTGTAGCCATCGTAATATTGCAGGTCTTCCTCAACATAGTGATTCAACTGCTTCAAATAAGTGTAGCCATTTAGTGACAGCGGATGAAACCGCTCGACTTTATAAAAAAAGTCACTTTCATTTAGATAAACCACATAGCTAAAGGCTAAAATTACGAATGACTTAATTGCGATTGTAAAGATAGAGGTTAGAGAAGAGGGAGAGTAAACCCCTAATGAGTGTATCAATAATGGGGCATACAAGAGGTGTAGCGGCAGTATGATACGATGTAACTCTTCACCTATAAAAAATAGTGCGACGACACCTATTGCACAAAAGTAGATGGAAATATTGAATAAAGTGATTTGATCTTTGCTTTTACTTCTATAGTAAGCTGGGCTACACAATAGGGTAAATACAACAAACAATAATAAAGATGGTAACTTCGAAAAGTTTGGTTCTATTACCAATCTTGTCAATACCTTGTTTATCATGTAGTGATTTACAACACTACCAACCACTTTAATACTAACTATAAATAAAGCGACTCCTGTTAGGAAAACTAAAAATAACCCAAGGAGTTGTGAGATCGTATACTTCTTACTTAATCTCTTATTCAATAGGAAAAGAGGTAATAATAACACCATAGTAGAAAAGTGGAAAAGACCCCCAATAATAAATATTAATAGCCCTTTTCTAAATTGCTCTTTAGAGATCCAAATTCCAATTAATATTATAGGAATAGCCATACATGCACGGATCAAATGCCATTGCGCTTGAAAAAATTTATAAAATAGTACAATAAGTAAAAAACACAGCAATGGATAAGCAACATTAACTATTTTGCAAAATCGCCAAATTAAAGCATAGGTAAAAAGTAATGTTACCAGATAATACACAAAGAGGTGGTTGTTAGTTATTTTTGCAGTTGACCAGCTGAATAACGCAAAAAGAAAATCCGCATGCTGTCCATACAATAATGACGTAGTCATCATTGAACTAAACTCTTCATAGCGTTCATATGCCATCAAATATGTTGGCATATCATCTGATCCCCCCCACAAAAATCCGATCATCCTGCTTGAGATCAATAAAGCTAATGAAAAGCTAACTAAAAAAGGTAAAATATTTTTTGGCTTTTTTCCAATTTCAGAAGTGGAATAAATCAACACTAGAGCAAGCCAAAGCACTACCGGTAAAAAAAGCCAACTTAAAGATAAAAATAGTAGACTCGCATGCCTACTATTTATAGCTAACTCAATGATGCGCTGTTCGCTTTTAGCCCGCATTGACTAATACCCAGAGCCTTTTAATTCTTTCATAAAATGACGAACTAAGACTAAACCAGATGCAAAGAAAACACTAAATATCGCGGCTAAGATACAAATAACAGCTCTGCTTGGACTCTCTTTTCGTTCAGCAACAATCGGGCTTTCAATAATCCTAAAAGCAAAATCTTCCCGTACTTCTGCTAATAGCATTTGTTTAGTCTGCTCTTCAATAATGGTGTAAAACACATTTTTCATCTGCGCAACTTCTGTTTTATCCAACTGCTGTTGTATATAAGCGATACTGCGTGATTTTTCATCTAACTCACGTTGTCTTAATTGTTCATTAAGCTCAGAGATAAGGTTGCTAACCCATTGTTTAGCAATATGCGGATCGATACTTCGAATGCTAACAGTAACAAGATTTGTTACTTTGTTATGCTTAACGTCAAAAAGCTTATTAAAACTTTCATAGGTTTCAAAAAGTGTTGGCTCAAAGCTTTCACCTGTTTCTGGATTTACTTTCCACTTTCCAGAACTGAGTTCAAGCTTCTCCTCATCAAATAATAACTTTTCGCTATTTTTATCGTACTCTTTCGCTCCAAATAAAACTTTACTTACTTCATACTTGGAAAAAAATTCAAATAGAAAGTCTTTAGATTTTAATACCTCAAGATGCAGTAAAGTATCATTACTCCCACTGTCTAAATTCACTCCCGCTAAACTTGCAAAGCCACCAATCTGACTTCCTAGCGCCCCTAATGCAGAGCTTTCTTTGCTATCATGTGGAGCAAGTAAAACAGCAGACTTATAAATATTAGGCATAGTGAGTGAATACACCACGGCGAGAACACACGAAATAGCTACAAAAATAAATATAAATAACTTTTGTTTCCAAAGAATCAGCCACATATTCACTAGATTCACCGAGGTGTCTTGCTGGCTATTATCCATGTATATGCTCCTGTGCAACTTTCGCAAGATACTGCCCATACTCGGTTTTACTCAGTCGTTTTGCTTCTTCCATCAGCTGTGATTTACTGATCCAGCCTTTTGCAAACGCAATTTCTTGTAAACAAGCAATTTTGAAACCTTGCCTTTTTTCAACAGTATGTACAAACTGTGATGCCTCCATCAAACTGTCATGCGTGCCATTATCAAGCCACGCAAAACCTCGCCCAAGTACCTCAACTCGCAGTTTATTCTCGGTTAGGTAAGCTTCATTTATGCATGTTATTTCAAGCTCTCCTCGCTCTGATGGTGAGATCAATTTAGCCTTTTTAACAACTGAATTGTCGTAAAAATACAATCCCGTTACAGCATAGTGAGACTTTGGCTCAGTCGGCTTTTCCTCAATCGATAGTGCATTGAAGTCTTCATCAACTTCAACTACGCCGAATCGTTCGGGATCATTAACTTGATATGCGAATACGACAGCACCGTCTTGAACTTCTGCGGCTTTAAGTAACTTAGGCGAAAAGCTAGCGCCATAAAAAACATTGTCACCTAAAATCAAACACACACTATCTTCGCCTATAAATTCTTCGCCTATAATAAAAGCTTGAGCTAGTCCTTCGGGTTTCGGCTGTATCGCAAAAGTTAGCTTAACTCCAAATCGGCTGCCATCACCCAAAAGTTTTATAAACTGGTTTTGATCTTCAGGCGTAGTAATAATCAGTATGTCTCTGATACCAGCTAGCATTAGTACCGAAAGGGGATAATAGATCATAGGTTTGTCATACACGGGCAATAACTGCTTGCTGACTCCCTCAGTTATTGGATGCAGTCGAGTTCCACTGCCTCCTGCTAAAATAATTCCTTTCATGATTTTACTCCTAACCTTTCTCTGAGGTAGTTCCCTGACTGCACTCGTTCACACCATGCTAAATTATTTAAATACCAAGACACTGTTTTTTCTATCCCTGATTCGAACGTTTCTGCAGGAACCCAGCCTATATCACGTCTTATTTTACCTGCGTCTATCGCATAACGGACATCATGCCCTGGTCTATCAGGAACAAAGGTGATCAACTCGCTAAACTTACTAATTCCGTTGGGCTTTTTCGCTACTTTTTGATCTAAGATAGAGCAAATAGTCTGAACAACTTCCAAATTCGTTTTTTCGTTGTGACCACCAATATTATAGGTTTCTCCAACTTTGCCAGAGAGTGCAACCTTTACGAGTGCTTTGGCATGATCCTCTACGAAAAGCCAGTCTCGAATTTGACTACCGTTGCCATAAATTGGTAAAGGTTTACCTTCTAGCGCATTTAGAATAACTAACGGAATAAGTTTTTCAGGGAAATGGAAAGGCCCGTAGTTGTTTGAGCAATTTGTGATTACCGTTGGTAGCCCATATGTTCTCCCCCAAGCTCTTACCAAGTGATCAGAACTCGCTTTACTGGCTGAGTAAGGTGAGCTTGGATCATAACTAGTCTGTTCGGTAAATAACTTGTCTGTATGCCCAAGATCTCCGTAGACTTCGTCAGTGGAGATATGATGGAACTTAAAGCTATCAGCTACCTTTTGATTTTTATTCAGGTATGCACGTGCGCACTGTAACAGTACGTAAGTTCCTATAATATTTGTTGTTATGAATTCGCCGGGTCCATCGATTGAACGGTCAACATGTGATTCAGCAGCCAAATGCATAATGAGATCTGGCTGATATTTGTTAAACACTTCAGATACCTTACTTTCATCGCAAATATCGCCGTGTTCAAAAAAGTAATTTGTATGCTGTGCAACGGATTCAAGAGAATCTAAATTTCCTGCGTAGGTTAACTTATCAAAGTTTACAACCCTAAAGTCTCCAAGCCCAATTAAATGGCGAACGACGGCACTTCCAATAAAGCCCGCACCGCCAGTTACTATCACTGTTTTCATTAAATGTTTTCCGTTGTCACTGCTCAACAAGACTCTGTATTATCTCAAAGATCGTACGAGCTTCCAAGTTTAAAACCTTTGTCATTTAACTGCCGCAAAAACAACTCCACGGTTATCAAGCTCCCAATAATTTCTGGCTTAATCGGCTTTTTACTTCTATAGAAAGCATCAATGTAATGTTTTATTTCTGAGCAGCTTAAAATTTTAGAAAGGTGACTATCTGTAAGTAATAAATCGTATACATAGGACTCAAATTTAGGTTCTCTCAACCATAGATCATATGCAACATAATGGTGTTTGGCGAATACACGGCGATATAAGCTTCTAGCCCATCGTTCAACAGGCGTTCCAATGATAAAAGCTTTTAAAGTGGATTTCATCCCGCTAGAGCTATTCTTAGCCGATTGGCTTTTTGATATAGGCTTGCCTGTCTGCTGCCATGGAATATCAGAAAAATACTCAGGATAAGTGTCGAGCAACATATGGTGATATAATTTCCCATCCTTTCGAAACGCACTGGGTAGACCATATAAAAAGTCAACAAAATCGTTATCCATAAAAGGCTTAAGTTGATGTAGCTCGTGACTAAGTAGGTCACTTCCCGCTGCGATAAATCGCATCCCACGGTTGTAAATGAAGATACTTTCTTCGCAATCAAAGTCAAAGTAACCTTCATCTGCCAGCGCTATACTAAAGTGCTTACCGTACTTTTGCTTAACAATAGAAAAAACATTTTCTTTGTCCGTTTCAGATGGAATATAACTGCCTCCAGCTGTCACATCACCTAAAAAGCCATTTAATAAATAGTTCGAGTGTTTTGCAATTTCAGCTACAGATGTCAGTGCATGCATATGCAGTACATTTTTCAGCCCATCAGTTAACCACACGCCTCTTTCTCGCCCGCAAAACCACTTTTCTCCATCTATACCAATAAAATGATGAGTAGCAGATGCCAAATCTGACACATGTTTTGCGATCACATGGTCTGCACAACCAGCTTCACCAAAAGTAAAAGTGTGAATATCTCCCTTAAAGTACTTAGCCGCACCAGCTAGCAAGGCTCTTGAATCAAGTCCACCACTTAACGTTATCGCTAATTTATCCTGAGTGATAGTCGATATTGCTCGCCTCATAGCTTGATCAAATAACAAACCTAATTTAGAAACTGCATCATCAAAGCTTATTCCTTCAAGCGGTTGTATGTCGTTCCAGCTCCAGTAGCGCACTAATTCCGTAGTTCGACTTTTTAAAGAAACACGCAAAATCGCTGCAGGTTCTAGACGTTTAATTTGCTTGAAAAGCGTAGTGTTACCGAGACAATGACCAATATCGATAAATGTATTCAAAGATGCTAAATCAATACTTACCTCACTTGTTTGCAAATTGAGTAATTCTTTAATTTCACTCGCATAACCAAGCAAGGTGTCCTCTTGCATCCATAAATATAACGGCTTCATGCCATATCTATCTGAGATCAACGTAACTTGTTCTGTGTTGAAATCAATAATAGAGATAATAAAATATCCATTTACATTGGCTAAGAACGCTTTTAGTGTGTTGTCGTTATAATGTAAATGGATCTCATTCAATGCGTCTGCAGCTTTACAGTCTATACCTGCTATCGAAAAGATATCCCCCCAGAGTGTA
The DNA here is from genome assembly GCF_000238315.3 of Pseudoalteromonas piscicida. NCBI lineage: Bacteria > Pseudomonadati > Pseudomonadota > Gammaproteobacteria > Alteromonadales > Pseudoalteromonadaceae > Pseudoalteromonas > Pseudoalteromonas piscicida. The sequence continues at coordinate 3,935,498 of NZ_CP011924.1, read as the reverse complement.
ATCACTATTCCATCGCGCTCTAGTCGCTCAATAGCGATATTTTTCCTCTGTGCTTTAAGGTTTTGCTCGAAACTAAATCCAACGTCATTAGAGAAGCAAACATCACCCGCAGTAAAGTCACCTAAATTCTCGTTCGATTTACTGAGTAGAGAAGCGGAAAACCCCGGCATATTAGCTCCTTAAATTCTTTAATTGGGATATGAGTTGAGGAAGTATGAACATCATATATAAAGCACAACTAATAATTGCCTGCAATAACTGGTATTGAGATGCAATATATAATCTTGCTATAACGATAAAAGCACAGATGCAAACGGCGATTAAGAGTGGTAATTTAATCGCATCAAGAAGCTCTGAAAAACCAACTTGGGCTGCAGGCTGCAACAGCACCTTCCAATGCGCTAAAAACAGAAATACCTGAAGTACAAATAACCCGAAAGTTAAACTAATTAGCCCGCTTGAAATCACGAGTAAAATAACTATAGGCCTTACAAGCGATACTCCAATATTCCATGAAAAGGCACGCTTAACTTCACCTGATGCTCTCATTAACACACCAACAGGATTCATAACAGAGATAAGTAACATATATAAAGATAGCCATTGAAGTACTGAGGCATGTTCCACCCAATCAGCACCAAAGAAAGCGTTTAAAACGAGTTCAGGAAAAAGTGCGATAAAGCTATACAGTGGAATATTGATGTAGCTGAGAAGCCCAAGCATGCTTAAATACATCTTTTTAATTGAGTGCGATTCCTTAAACTTTACCATCAATGGAAAGGCCACTTTGTTTACAATTGGATTGATTAGCTGTAACGCTGGTTTAAATACCAAATCTTTGATGTAGGCATAAATACCAAGCTTCTCAGGCCCTAAAAACTTGCCCACTATGAGCTGGTCGAACTGGGCACTGCCATAATTAATCAAACTTTCACCGCTTTGATATAATCCATATTTTATAGGTTCAGATACCTCAGCCCAGTGCACTCTTCTTGGCGCTAATAAATGCTCATTTGAAAAGAGTAAGTAGCAGATACTGAGAACTGACGCGAGTGTAAGCTGCCCATATACCACAGCCCAAATAGTGTGTTCATATAATAACGCACCAATGACTACACTAAAGGCTAGTACTTGGCTAAGTACTTCAATTTTTGCGATCAGATTAAAGCGCATTTCTTGTTGGAGCTTTGCAAGTATTTGCTGGGAAAGGCTTCGAATGAAAAAAACAGGTGCGAGGACAACTAACAACGAAGCTAATTCAGTAACAGAAAAAAAGCTCGCAATCACAGGAGCTAACACAATGACTATGGTGCTTATCAGCGCGCCAAAAATGAGGTTAACACTGTAAAGCTGAGCTAATTGGCTTTTATTTAACGACTTATGATAAATTACTGCGTTAGAGAGCCCTGCATCACCAAATACCTGAGAAAACCCAATTACCAGATTTATAGCAGCAGTGATCCCAAGCTCTATAGGCGTTAAAAACCTAGCAAGAATAATAAGCTGAAGTAATTGCAACCCACCTTTTATCAGAGTTGATGAAGCCACCCAAGACACGCCGGAAAGTGCTGACTTTATGATTGTCATTGCTGTTATTCACTCAACTGCTTTTGCCATCGAGGCAGTAGCGCTTCCTCGGTAAAGTGTTCATTCATTAACTGTTGATTTTTAGCACTCTTACTTTTTATTGAAATGTCGAACTGTTCTTCACTCATGTTACAGAGTTGATTGGTAGATTGAAGTTCAAAGCCCAAGGCAGATAAATCTTTATAGCTACTTGTGGATTCCAATAAAAACATTGGTTTTGCCATTAAAAACATCGCATACGCAACATATAAACCTTGCTGTCGCTCTTGTGCGAATATTGTAGCGTCAACCGTATTCAATAATTGATCATATTCCGACTTCGCAAGCATTTTGGTTATCGGCTTAAACCGACTACCAAAAGTATTATGACCATGCCGAACTACATCATCGATATACGATTGCTCTCCTCCATAGTTCAAACAGGCAATAACCTCAAAGTCCACAGCCTTAAATTTACTCAACATATCAATAATAAAATTATGTCGATTACTTGCGGCAGCTGAGTTACCTATCAAGATCTGTATGACGGGATTAACTTTCGTTTCTTGTACTTTCATACCTATCAATGGATAAGGTAGCACCTCTACATTTCTACGAAACAATAGCTTAGATGTTAACTCAGCATCACCTTGGTTTAACGCAAAAACTCTGTTAAACCGAAACAATAATGCAGAATGTATCACCCTCGCTAAACGTTCCTTAATATTCCGTCCTGGCTTCTGATGGCGATAGATCTCAGCTCCCCAAAGCACACAATTGCTCTTAGCCGTGATCGGATGCAACAACAGTCTTTTCCAAGTATGGATATCAAACACCCCATGAAACGTAACCCTTGCGTTGTCAGGCAATGCATTCAACAAATGGAATAGTTCGTCGTTATTGCTATAACACTTAAAGCCTTGTTGAAGTAATGTTTCATCGTTTTCACTTTTGACCCAAAACTCTTGATCAATAAAAGGCAACTTGCTGAAGAAGGCTTGCATCGGCCTAAAATGATGTGGTGTATCAGCGAAAATATGAATAATCATGAGGGTAAACTTAATTTGTGCTCAAAATCTAACTGCCACTTGAGTAAGTCACGTTTTCTTGGCTTTATGAATCTTACAGGTTGACCTGCATATATCGTAAACGGCTCTAAATCTTTATTAACTAAGCTAAGTGCGCCGACAGCAACCCCCTCATACAATGTCACATTGGGTAGAATCACACTACCACTACCAATGATCACATGAGGTTGCAGCGTCACCGTGCCGTGCTCTACGTTCGTAAAAGCGTTATCTACCATAGGGTTTGTCATCCATTCCCCACTATAGTCATCACTGCTCGAGTAAATTGCAACTCGAGAAGAAATATTGCAATAATTTGCAACCTCTATTGCTCCTGCACCAATCAAACAAGTGTATACCGCTATATGAATATAACAGCCAAGTTTGATGCCTCCCTCACCTGCCGATAGAACACAAAAGTCATCAATTCTGACACTATCACCCAGCTCTATATTCTTGGTACCGTAAAACGAGGCTTTTTTAGATACTAAACAGTTTTGTCCAACTTTTGCAAAACCCAGTGTAAGCAGCTCTTCCCTTGTATAATGTGACATTACTTGGCCTTTCGAAATTCTTTAAGGTGCTCAATAACCACAGAAGCAATTTCGTCAACACCTTGCTTGGTAAGCTCTGTGTACATTGGTAAACACAATGCTCTACGTGAAATATCATTGGCAATTGGCGTATTGCCTTTCATACCGTAAGCTGGTACTTCATTTAAACTTGGATAAAAGTAGCGTCTAGACTGAATTCCACTTTGTGTTAACACATCCACCAAACTAAGTAACTCTGCTTCATTTTGCAAAAAGATAGGAAAGTAGGAGCCATTAGGTAAACTGCTGGGCATCCATTCTATTGTATCAACCATATCACCAAGTGCAGCTTCGTAATGTTGGTAGAGTGATTGGCGATGTACTTTTATTTCTTCAAACTGAGGAAGTAGACTTAATCCCATGGCCGCATGCATTTCACTCATTTTTGCATTGGTGCCCACACAATCAGGAAACTGCTGTTTATTAAAACCAAAGTTAATAATTTCTTTTGCTTTTAAGTAATCTTTTTTGTGTTTAAAAATAACAGCACCACCCTCGATCGTATGAAAAATCTTTGTAGCATGGAAGCTAACCGTCGCAGCATCTCCGTAAGCGAGTAAAGATTTATCTTGGTAATTTACTCCAAAGGTGTGGGCAGCATCATAAACAACTTTGAGATTATATTTCTCAGCTATTCGTTGTAACTGAGCGTCATCACAAGGGTTACCATAGACATGCACAGCAACAACAGCACTCGCTGATTGCAGTTGGCTTTCTGTCGCTGTCGTAATATCAATATTTAAGGTTTTACCATCGATATCGATAAACTCAGGTGATGCCCCATGTGTGATGAGGGAGCTGGCAGTTGCAGCAAACGAATATGGCGTTGTTAATACTGTGCCTGAGATGCCAAGAGCCTGATATGCGATATTTAGTGCGAGCGTGCCATTCGCGACCAGTAATACGTGCTCAACGTCAAGGTAATCTGCTAGCGCTTGCTCTAACTCTTGAACACAAGGTCCATTGTTAGTTACCCAACCACTATCATAAATATCAGCAATTCTCTTTTGATATGTTTCAAGCTTAGGGAGGTAAGGTTTAACAATAGGATATTTCACAAACAACTCTGCAACGAAAATTTTCGAGATAATAGCAAAGTCAGCAAAAAGGGTCTACATAGGGTAACTTTTGAATACAAAAAACCCAGCCGAAGCTGGGTTTTTTTAAGCTTAAAACTCGTTATTAGTGAGTTTTAACGCGGTCAGCGTCAGCTTTGTGGTAGTAGATAGCATCAACAGAGATGTTAGCTGAAGGAGCATTAACAACTACGTTGATGTGAGCGTTACCAGTGATACCACTTTCAGCAGCAAAAGCTTTAACAGCTTGGCTGATGTTAGTTACTGACTTAGCAGCAGCAGTTTGGTCTAAAGTCTTAGAGTAAGACATGCCGCCAGCAGTAAGTGTAACATTGATAGCGCCAACTACTGAACCAGTGTTAGTTACGTTGATAGACTGAGCGTACTGAGCGTCAAACGGCATGAACGTGATGTTGTCGTTTGAACCGTCTAGAGTCCATTTACCAGCATCTTTAGCAGCGATTGCTACAGAAGCAGTGCTACCAGCATTTGTTGCTGTAGATGCAAGAGTGAATGACTGAGGAGCTGTAATTACAGAACCTTTAGCAGTTTCACCTTTAACGTTAGTATCTACTGTGATGTCATCTAGAGTACCTACAGCAGTTTGCGTAACTGTTAGCTCAGTGTGTGCATCATTGATAGATAATACGTAAGTATCATCAGTACCAGCTACAGTGAACGCGCTAGCAAGTTCAGTTGCAGATAGTTTACCATCTTTGTCTGCATCATAGTCGATTGCGTAAGAGAAATCACCTTTCAGTACGTGAGTTACTTTAGAGAAAGTGATTGCATCAACGTCAGCTGAGTTATCAGTGAAATCAACAGTTAGTACGTCTTTAAGAGTTGAACCTGAGTTAGTGAACTCTTTACGACCTTTAGAAGTTGATACTTCACCATCAAGCTTAGTTAGAGCAGATGTAAGCTGTGAACGGAAGGTAGCAACAGTTGTAGCTTTAGAAACGTCGTAATCACCGATTGAAGCGTTTACAGAGATAGCTTTTGCACCAAACTTAATTGTACCTTTATCAGCTGCAGAACCAGTCTTAAGGCTGAAACCACCGAAAGTGATTACACCGCCAGCAGCGTCTGGGTTGTTAGCTGTACTTACACGGAAACGTGCAGTAGTTGCGTTAGGGAAATCAACAAATGCAAAAGTAGCAGCACCAGTAGTAGTAGCTGTTGGATTTACAGTTGTGTCAAACTCAGCACCTTCAAGGCTGATCTGGAATACGTCGTTTACGATGTACTCAGCGCCGTTGTCGATAGTGATAGTACCAAGATCAGCTGCAGCAATAACTGAAGAACCAGCTTGCTTGTTACCTTCAAGTGAAATGTTTACAGCGCCAGTAGTAGCTACAGTACCTGCGTTAGCAGCAACTGAAACACCTGCTAAAGCAAGCGCTAGTAGAGATTTTTTGAACATTATCCATTCTCCAAAGTTTCATGAAACAGGAACAGTTTTTTTATTAGTTCCAATTTTTAGTTTTTTGACTTTCAATTAGGCCGTCACCTAAGTGACTTACAGTCAAACAAGGTCTCAGTCTAAACAAAGTCATTCTATTGTCAAGCAGTTAACACTGCTAAAAAGTCTTTTCCACGAAAAAATTCCGTAAAAAAAAGTAAATAGGTGCAAAAAACCAACAAAAAGAGCAAAAAGCAACCACCCACAAGCAGTTAGCGCCTATTTTCTGTGCTCAATTCTACTTATTGTATAGCTAATATATTACAAGTTTAATTAATTTGTCACTTCCAATCGCATTAACGTTTGTTTAAATTCGTTCAATATTGAGTCCCAGTTATCTGTGGTTTGTACAATTCTTGGTGTTACAAATACAACAAGCTCTGTTTTAACTACATTATTGTCAGTGCCGTCAAACACCTTGCCAAGCAAAGGGATATCAGAGAAAAAAGGCACTCGTCTATCATTATATGTTGATTTTTCATCAATTAAACCACCGAGCATAACTGTTTGGCCATCTCCCGCAATTACTTCTGTTTTTAGTGCTCTATCAAGAATAATAGGGTTACCGCCAGCACCTGAACCGCTTGTTGATTGTGAGCTAATTTTTTGTTCTATCTCCATAAGCACCACCCCCTGAGCATTTACCGTTGGTGTTACTGTAAGCTCAATACCGGTATCAAGATAATTAACAGAGGTTTGGCTACCAACATCCGGCGAAGTAATAATTTCACCTACTACAGGAATTTTATCACCTACATTGATATTAGCTGCTACACCATCCCTCACAGCTAATGTTGGCCGTGATAAAACATTCACATTACTATTCGTTTCTAGTAAATTTAACGCAATATTACCTGATGCACCTTTCAGTGAGTACGTTAACCCAGTATCTGATTTTGACTCTAAACTAAAGCCTCCAGTGATGTCTGCACCAAGGTTACTTAGTGCGAATGTAACGCCTTGCTTAAAAATATCTGTCAGTTTTACTTCTGCAATTAATACTTCCAATACTACTTGTTTAGGTAAAACATCCAAGCGTTTTATCAAAGGCAGTAGCGATCGATACTTTTCTCCAGTAGTTTCAAATATTAACGAGTTTGAACGCTCATCAACAACCATATTTAAATCGTCACTTTTTACAGCGACATTACTAGGCTGGGCACTAGTATCTTGTTGATTGGACTCATTTTGGCCTCGAGCCGAAGTTGAAGCCGTTAACCGGGCACTTCCTTGACCAAACAGGCGCTGCAAACTTTGCCCAAGATCTACTGCTCGTGCAAACTCAGGTTCAAAAATAAAAAACTGCTTTTCGTTACCATCTGCCGGTTTGTCTAGTTGCTCAGACCAAAATGCGACTCGACTCAAATATCGTTTATCATTTGAAAAGAAAATTAGCGTGTTAGTTCTTTGGATTGGCACAACTGACACAGCCTGTTCATCAGAGCTTTCCAAGCTAGCACTAATACCATCTTGTTTAAGTAGATTTAATAGGTCTTTACTTAGCTCTTCAGATGACACAAACTCGGCTTTATACATTGCTACTTGTCTATTTCTAAAAGCGGGCTGGTCCATTAAGTGCATGAACTCTAGCGCTTTTATAACATCTCTGCGCTTACCTTTGATAAGCAATGCTTTTTGTTCAAATAGTTGTCTAACGTCTATACGAGTTAACTGCTTAATAGTACCAGCCAAAGAAGCTTGAACACCGGCTTGATAAGGAGCAATTTGAATGATTTCGTTACTGGTGTTTGGTACATCTTCTATCAAATTACCATATCCATAGACGAAATTATTCGCAGTCCCCTCTGAGTCTTTGTGAATGTATAACACTCCATCATTCGTCCTCAACGTGACACCACGTTCTTCTAATATGTCACGGCTAATTTCAAACAGCTCTCTCTTGCTAAGCTCTTTTTGGAAGTTAAGTGTTATTTTATCTTTGCTCTCGCTCAGTTCCTGCCCAAGTATATAATTTATTCCAAGTGTTTCACCGTAAACATAGTGAAGAAAGTCACGAATTAATAAAGTATCAATGCTGAGCTTTACCATATGTGACTCATCGAATTGCAGCTCTAATTCGCTTGCTTCACTCGACTCAACACGCTGGCTGTCTGCAGCTGAAAGATAGGTAAAGCCTGAAAAGTCCACCTTCTTTTGACTACTTTTGTTCTTCTCAAGCAGAACAGTGGAACGATTTGTATTTTTATCAGCATTGGTTAAATAGGAATCTTTAACTTGCACGCCTCTGGGTGTACTTCCGCACGCGCTAAGAATACAAAGGACAACACTACTTAATACTAATTTTTGAGAAAACTTTTTCATAAATTCATTTAACCGTTTGCAAGGCTTTCATTACTGTAAATTACCAGAGTTACTTTCTGTTCTTGCCGTGAAAAGGTAACTTGTTTTGCATCCACAATAGAGACGTTATAGCCTTGATATTGCTGGCCATCAGTTAATCTAATTAACGAGGGCTGTTGAGAGGCTACATCAATAGCTTCAATAATCGCAAAACGTCTACTCCCTTCACCAATCACTCCCTTGAGTCTTAATTGCTTATCTTCCAAATAAAAATCAAACAGTTTACCAGTTTGGGCACGTTTAGCATCGTTTGACATCGAATCAGACGACGAGTTCGTGTTGCTAGAATCTTTATATTTTTCTATTACATTACTTACTGCCGCTAACGACGGCTGATTTAATTTAGGTAGAGCACTACCTGCCAGATTAAGGTTGATGTCATAAACCTTTGTCTGTTCGCCAACAAGTGAAAATGACTGAACTCCATGAAGCATAAGCCCCAAGGCAATAATCACACCGAAAAGCAACTTATTTCTCGTCATTTTTCGTCCTCTTGCTGTGCATACATCGCTAGTACCAATGTTGCCTCAGATAATCCAAGAGAATCACTAGTAAGATACTTGAAGGTAGACTTAAACTCACTAACAAAGACTTTATTCAACTTTGAATCAATTTCCATTAGCAACGCTTGTAAGTTCACTGTTTTTCCAGATACCGAAATCCTGACTTGGTGGCGTGTTAGTGCCGCGGACTCTATTTCTAAGCGAGTAAGCCAACCAATATTTTTAACCTCTAACTGATGCCTGTTAATTACTTCATTTAACTCCTTTTGCACTTGGAATCGAAAATCGGCCTCGTTAGCTGCTGGATATATAAACAACTTTAAAGTATCGCTTCGCTTACCTAGCTCCTCTTTGGCAGTATCTAGTGATTGCTGATTTTTGACTATCAAACTAGACTTTTCCAGTCTGGCTTCAATTTGCTTAATTTCTGCGGTTCTTTGCTCCTGCCAATCAAAAACAGGCACTATAATAAAACGTAAAATTAGTAAAATAGCTAGGATCGAGAGCAGACCCCTTTTGTTTTTTATTTCATCCACTACCACTGCTCTCCTAGCTTGACTTTTGCGCTTGAAGTATCAAGAATAAAGCTTGCTACAAACTGCTCTTGGCTACCAGAATTTCTGATAGGAAAATCAAATCGAGCATCAGATACATTATCTAACTGTTGTAAACTTTCTAAAACGGCTAATGCACTTGGTGCTACACCACGAATGATGATACGTGAGTCGCTTTTTTCCATACTCTGAACTTCTGAAACCTGAGATAGCGCATCTATCACTTTGACTGTGGGGCTGAGAATATCGAAATCTGCAAATAGTGCCACTCTCTCTTCTAACTGAAGCTTACCCCGTTCAAAACGGTTTATCGCGTTCAAAGCAGTATCCACGGATTCTTTTTGCCCTTCTAGCCTTCCCTCAAGATGTACCCCGTAAAACGCTAGAAATGCGCTTGAAACAAACAGGTAAATGGCAAAAAGGGCCCCAAAAATCATCCCATAACTTTGCAAATCCTTAGTTAAACTAACACCATGGCCTTTATTTATGAACAGCGGCAAGTTAGTAATTTCTGACTTTAGCCCTTTAAGTAACAAGGTATTTCTGGTCGACTCAAGCTCAATAGTATTGGTTTGCTCAAAAGAGACACCGACTGAATGAGCAAAGCGATCATGACTAGAAATTAAAGAAGTTTTAAATCCTGAGAGGCAAAGCCCTGAAAATAATGCACAGTAAAACGCTTTCCCAACACTGTAGTCACAAACCTCATAGAAACTTTGCGACTTAGCCAATAGCAGTGTCTCTGGAAGCATTATCCAAGACGACGGTAACGTAGTTGCATATATCCAACTATTTATACTGGCTTGATTACCACTTACAACGATATCACCGGCAAGCATGATAGAGTCACGAGCTACTGCCTCTCTCTTAGCCACCAGTATCTTCTTTATTTGTTTCTTATCTGTTGTAGGTAGCTTCACCACCGCTTCTTGATAATGCGGTCTTGCATATATCGTAATCAGTGCTTTTGACTTTTTTACCGGCTCCAACTGCAATTTGCCATCTGCAAATTTAAAATCGTAGAAACCATTATCATAATAATTAACGAAACGACAAAAGAACCACTGCTGTAACTTGTTGACTAATGTATTCTTCATAATTATTTGATTTTTACAGACACCAATTCAACTGGATTAGTTTTTGCTGGTTTTAGTAAGTAATAATATGTCTTCACCACTTTAGTGCCATTTATATCCACACTGATGGATATCCTATAGTTATTTGACGGATAGAGAATGATTCCACTATTTTCCTGTATCATTGTTATATCGGAAAATGCTTTGCTACTTAGCTGCTTTGCATCTCTTAGTAGCTTAATACCGCGAAACTCTTGACTCGGTAAAAGCAACATTAATAGTGCATCCGGTGCCGTCATCGGGTTAAAACTACTTGACTTAAAAACTGTTGAGTTTTCTTCAAAAAATTGAATAAGCTTCAAGTCATCAGTAACGTTAGCCAGTTCAAAAGCGCTATTCAACGCCCCATGTTTGTATTGCGCTCCACCATTGCGACGCTGTAAACCTTCTTCGACCGACTGATAGTCAACTAGTGTGTCATAAAATAGCTTTGCATCATAATGAGAAAGACCATAACTGGTCAATATCTGAAGCACTCTTTGTTGATTGGGGTAGTTGAGGTTAAGCAATCCGCGCATATCTTGTAACGAAACCGTCGCATACTCAGAAGCTTGGAATGGTGCCCCATGATAGTTCCAAGTCTCTTGATACCCTAATAGGTTAGCTGGATATGTATCATTTGGTTTTTTTTCAAATGTGAGTAAGTTAAATAGCGTGAGGTTTGCTACCGAGTGTAGTTCTACAGAAGCTTTGGCTAGTGATTGAAACTGAGAAGAAAAATTAACTTGCTCTTTTGCTGTTTTCGAGAAGAAAACAGCCACAATCATCAATATAGCTGTTAGTACTAGCACCTGAATTAGGGCAATGCCATTATTCTTTATCATGTGTTACTCGAATCAAAATAATGTCTGAGCCAGCGGTTAGGGTTTGGATCTAAGTTAGTTACAACAGCAAGCTGTTGCTGTCCTAATTGCAGAGTCAATGAAATCTCTGATGGTACAAGCTCTTGCTCTATACCTGAATATTTTGGTTGCCATACTGGATGCCCAACTCTAGCCGCTTTATCGCTAAGGTTTCGCCATCCAAAGTAACTTAACTCTAGCGTATCAACACTTTCAAGTAGGACAACAGATTGTGTAAAGTTTAACTGTTGTTGAGCAGAGCTAACAACTTGTTCCGCTAACTTTAACGATTGATATATCAGCTTGTTGCCTGATTTATCTTTAATCAAAGACAATCGGAAAACCACAGGTTGTTGATCGTAAATGAGCCCACTCGAAGCAACAGCTAGTATGCTGCTTCTACCACCTTCGAACAAAAATACAGGGATTCCTTGTTCATTTCTTATTACATAAGGCTGAATTGCAGATAGCAATCTATCTAACTGATAAACTAACTTGGTTGATTTAGCTGTCTGTTGAAAATTTCCTAATTGTGAATCCCAACGACTGACTAATTGAAAATAGACATAATTACCAGTAACCAACACCATGGATAGAATCGTAATGGCGATCAGCATTTCAACAAGGGTGAAGCCGCGGTTATCGTGAGGCATATTTCCAACTCACTTCATAAAACTCAAACTGCTCTTGGGCCCCCTTAAACTTGACAGTCAAGTTAACACGCCACAATTTATATTCATTGTAATCGAGATTTTGTTCAATCATAGACTCGTTTTTTGCTCTGTTATTACCTCTAATCTCTTTTTTCGAAATTGTGTTGGCTTGCCACTCATAGCTAACCTGCCCAAGCGTAGTCTGATCGGATAGCTGTGTGCTATTAAATTCAGCAGCCCTTATCTGTTTTTGGGCTTGATGTAAAATCGCTGGTATTTTAGCAGCCATAGCAACATGGGACTGTGCTTTTTCACTACTCACTAACGCCCCACGATAAATCATAGAAACACCAGTGATTGTGGTTACTAAAATGACTACAGAAACTAAAATTTCTACCAAGGTAAACCCACCTGACCGCATACTAGTCATTAAATTGAAAGTGGCTTTCATTTCCCAAGTACCTAAAGCTAATAGAATTTGGAGATGCAAATCCTTGTGAATTAACCCTTACCAAAGTAGGCTCAAATTCGAGTTTTTTGAAGGCTTTCGAATCTAACATTGATGTTTTGGATACATCGTTATATATCGAAATTTTATCCCTTTCTACTTCAACCAATATCTCTGTACCCAATAAAAAGGCTCGATTACCGAGGTTTTTGAGCCACATCTTTGTTTCTTGTAGTTCAGACTTCTCTGTTGCTCTATCTATTGCAGATACCGTCATCGGGCCCACTATAGATAAGACTAGAGAAATAACGCTCATAACGATTAGCAGCTCAATTAAAGTATAGCCAGAAACAACTCTCCCTCTACTTATCACTTAAAAGCTTACCTCATTTAGAGAGACCATACTCATCAACATGATCACAACCACTCCCCCCACAAAAACCCCCATGAATAGAATCATTAGCGGCTCTAATATCGCGGTCAAGCGTTCGGTCCAATATTCAAAATCTTCTCTTGACCGCGAGGATATTTCATCAAATACAGGACCCAAAGAACCAGTTTCTTCACCGACTTCTAGTAGGGAAATATAAAAAGGAGGATAGATTGATGTTTGACTTAAGGTTTTCGATAAACTTTCACCCTCTTTAACTTTTTTTTGGGCAATATTCACTTCACTAGTCAAAATCGTATTTTTAATATTATTGCTCGCAAGCTCTAGCGCTTTATCAATAGCCAAGCCTGAGTTAACCATCAGTGCTAGCCCACTGTTAAAACGTATTCGTTCCAACGTCAAGGTTGCATTACACAAAATAGGCAGCCTGAGCATAAGTCGATCTATAAGACCTTGATACTTTTTAGAGTTAAATAATGAAACAAGCCCAGCTACAGAAAATACACTTGCAGCAATGATTGGGATCTGAAACCTAGTAACAAACTCACTTAGGTTTAGCATTAACTCAGTATACCAAGGTAAGTTCTCAGCTTGTGAAAACATGTCTGCCATTTTAGGAATGATTACATTGAAAATGAAAAAAATACTCAGAATGCAAACAAAAAAGATAACCGCTGGATAAGTTAAAGAGCTGACTATTTTCCCTTGGAGCGTTCTTCTAAACTTAAGATCTCTCGCAAGTCCTTTAAATACAGTATTCAACTCCCCAGTAGACTCTCCCAACTCAACTAGATTGCAGTATAAGCTATCGAAGACCTTATCGTGTTTGCGTAAGGCTTGAGATAATGAGTTGCCTGACTTTATTTCTGAGCTTAGACTATTTATTACGCCCGCTAACGCAGGTTTAGCTTTCGTTCTAGCTATGATGTTTAAGCCTTTATCAATACGAATTCCCGTTGCTAGTAATAAACTGAGTTCAGACGTAAAAAATTCAATATCTTTTAATGACACTTTAGACTCACCAAAAAACGATCTTTTCTTCTGGCTGTCATTAACTTTTATTTCATAGGGAACTAGACCATCTTTAGCCAATGCTTCATAGGCTGACTTTTTGTCTAATGCCGATATTTTCCCTTCAAACTTTGCACCAGACTGGTCATAAGCTCTATAATCAAAGGATTTCACTAACCTGCGACCCTCACAACCTCATCAATTGTAGTCAAACCTTGAAGCGCTTTATATAGGCCATCTTCCATCAAGGTGCGGCGCTCATTTTTAGCATTATGTGCTTTTGCGCTTGTAATGAACTGGCTATCCTTTGGTAAAGCTCTAATTGTTTCATCGCAAGCCAAGTACTCTGTTACCGCTAACCGTCCTTTATACCCCGTATGATTACAAAGTTCGCAACCCTTACCTTTTCTTAGATTCATTGTCTTTATATGAAACTTATCAGCCAAGCTTTGCAAGCCATACTGCTCAACTAACATGTCGATATTTTCTACAGGCTCACTACAGTTACTACAAACTTTTCTCACTAATCGCTGGGCAACGACAGAGATAAGCGCAGCATTTAATAAAAACTCCTCAACACCAAGGTCAAGTAGACGAGTATATGCGCTTGCTGCGTCGTTGGTGTGCACGGTAGAAAATACTAAATGGCCAGTTAATGCCGATTGCAGCGCTATCTGTGCGGTTTCTTGATCTCGTATTTCACCAAGCATAATGATGTCCGGATCTTGACGAACAATTGAGCGTAAACCAGCCGAGAAATCAAAACCTATATTTTTATTGACTTGAACTTGGTTAACCCCATCAAGTTGATATTCGACAGGATCTTCCAATGTTATGATTTTCACATCATCATTATTCAATGTATTCAAAAATGTATAAAGTGTAGTAGTTTTTCCTGATCCCGTTGGGCCGGTTAATAAAACTACTCCCGCCGTCTTCTTGATATCCCCAAGTAAACTTGACTTTATATCATCAGATAAACCTAGTACTTCTATATCATAGTTAATACTTTCTTTTCTCAAAAAGCGTAGAACCATAGATTCACCATCGTTGAGTGGTAGTGAGGAAACTCGAATATCTAGCTCTTCATTAGCTATTTTCATTTCGATCTTTCCGTCTTGTGGTCGACGCTTTTCAGCTATATCCATCCCTGATAGTATTTTCAATCTAGTAACGATAGGAAGTTCCATATGCTGTGGTATTTGCTCAGCTTCGTGCAATACACCATCAACTCGGAATCTAACTCGATACTTACTCTGAAAAGGTTCTAGATGCATATCTGAAGCACCTTGTCTAAGGCCTCGACTAATAAGTGAGTTTAGTAGATTAACAACAGGAGCCTCAGAAGCCAGCGCTCGGAGCTTTTCTTCTTCTTCAGTTAACTCAATTTCAAATTCAGTATTTTTTGACGTAAAAAGTTTTCTTGAAATTGCTTCTATATCTTCTTTTGCCGCTACAAAGAATTTTAGCTCACAACTTTGTCTCGCAGCCCAATCATGTAGTTTAACATCTAAAGGGTCTGTAGAAGCGATTGAAATACAGTGCTCAGTTACTCGAAAAGGCAAATGCCCAAGTTCAATTAGCTCAGCAATCTCCTTACTCGAGCCTTCAAAAGAGCTCAAAGTATCTAAAAAAGATATATCAAACAGTGGTAAATCTAGTGACAGGCTTATAATATGCGGCAACTGATCTTCTGACAAGCTCCCCATATTCACTAGAATATTCTCGATTCTACCGCCAAACTTTTTCTGATATTGTTTTGCATTAGCCAAATCTGTTGGACTAACATCATATTGGTTAACTAAGATAGATTCCATATTACATATGCACTATATCTTCGTTCTTACCTTCACCACCCTCTTGGCCATCAGCACCAAGTGACTTGAGTAAGTAAGGAGTTTCACCTTCACCGGATAGCTTGTAGACATACGCATTGCCCCAAGGGTCGTTTGGTATCGCTTTCGGAAGATAAGGGCCGTTCCAGCGTTTATTCGAACTACTCCGTAACTCTTCCAATTTTGAAGGATAACTTCCAACGTCTAACCTGTATGTATCTAATGCAGTTTCAAAAGCGGACATTTGAGCGGCAGCGATTTTCCGCTCAGACGAACTCAACTGGGCAAAAAACTTTGGTGCAACAAGTGACATTAAAAGACCTAAAATGACGATAACTATCAGTAGTTCCATCATAGTAAAACCATCTTGTTTATTTTTCATAATTCACACTACCTAAAATTTATTTCGTTTATTGCGTAAATAGCCAACTCTTAGCTTTCTTACTGTTCTCGCAATGCGCCAACAATGCTGAAGGCACCAAGTATACCCCAAGAAAATACCAAAGAAACCCGCAAGCATCAGACTTTCAGGTACAGCAAAAGTTTCCCCAATAATACCTAAAGTGCTCATAACTACAGAAAAAGTGACTATAACGTATAAAGATTGTCTTGCGTTAAGACCAAATCGCAAAAAGATATGATGTAAATGGTCTCTATCAGCGGTGAGAGGTGATTGCCCTTTTCTGAGCCTGCGATAAATAATGGCGACCATGTCCATCAAAGGAACAGCTATGATCCACAATGCAGTAACAGGTCTAAAGTCTTGCTCTGTTTTTTGGCTTCCCATCATTAAAAACCAGATCACTGAGAGGCCAATAAACATTGAACCGGCATCTCCCATAAAGATCTTCCTACGATTATGGCCAATAACACCAACATTAAATGCAAGATAAGGAACTAAGCTTGAGACCAAGATAAGAGGAACATACTGTAAATCTTGATTCCCGTTCAACCACATCAATATAAATATCGAGCTGAAAGTAACAATACTTAAAGAGCCAGCTAACCCATCAATACCATCTATCATATTGAATGCATTGATACATGCGATAACAGCTACAACTGTAAAGGCAATTCCACCCCAGCCTAGATTCAGCTCACCTACAGTGAATAAGTTACCCAAATTCTCTATATATACACCAGAGCCATACATCATTGTGAGCGCAACAACTGTCTGGATCAATAATCTAAATTTAGCATCAAGATCTTTATAGTCATCCACGACACCCAAAACCACAATAACTAAAGCACTTATCAAATAAGCAGTTATTGATGATGAAATCGGTAAAAACAATAATATGCAAGCCGCAGAAGCAAACGATATAGCGATACCTCCAATCAACGGTATCGCTCCTTGGTGCTTCTTTCGCTTAGTTGGTAAATCCACTAAACCGAATTTTAATGCTATGGGTGTTGTTGCAAATATACTTAAATAAGACAATGCAACAGCACAAACAATAACGAGGTACTCTAATCCCATCACGTTGCTCTCCAATACTCTACAACGAGCCTATCGCAGCGGCAGCGACACCTATTTGATATACGATTTGAGTTGCAGTACTCCATAACGTCAGTTGATCCATATACTCCGAGTCTAGTGGTACGACAATGGTATCACCTGCTTCTATTTCAGTACTATTACTCACAGCAAACCAAGACCCTCTATTTGGTACTTCTACAGACCCATTTGCTTTTATAATGTATATACGTTCAGAATCTGCTCTTTGTTTTAACCCTCCGCTAATACGCAGATAGTCATCAAGTGTCAAATTTGCATTAAATAAGTGTGCTGTGGCGACATTAACTTCACCAATAACACTGACAGTGTGTTGTTGTGTCGGAACATATAAAGTGTCGTTGTTACGGAGCTCAATTTGTTGCTTTTTAGCAAGTACTTTTTCTAGGTCAATAACCAGTCGACCTAAAGCATCAATATCAGCGAGGTCATTTAGCAATTTATCCATATCAGCATAGCTTAACTTTGAACTCGTGATTGAGCTTTGGAAGCTACTCGAAGCGATATCCCTTCTTAAGCGTTCTGACAAGTCCTTTATCTGCTTCTGTTCATTTTCGCGAATAGATTCCCTAGTGAAAATTGCTCCTTCTGTAAAAGCAAAATTAGTTACGCCACCGGCTCTTTCAATCACTTCAGCAAGCGTCTCACCGCGTTTTATTGTGTAAACGCCAGGAAATTTCACTTCCCCAATAAGATTAACCTTGATGTTTTGGTGCCAATTAGGCTTGGGCATTATATTGATAGAGTCTTTGCTTTTTACCGCAGTCGAGTTTATACCTTTACTTAATTCGGCCTCTAAGTTTAGTTGTATATGTGAAACTTCTGCATCTACATCTGATGTTAAGCGAGTTATTTCTGCTTTTTTCAAGAAAGCTGATTCTTTTAAGCCTCCGGCTGCAGCCACCGCATTTCCTATACTTGCATTAACGGGTAAAGGGTAGATACCTGGGTGCTTTACTTCGCCGTTAATATCAAATATTTTCAGCTCATTATAAATGCTAGCTTGTTGTTCTAATCTTAAAATCAAAGGCTCTAACAATCGCTTGCGACTGAACACACTATAGTCTTCATCCTCTAGCTCTTTTTTCTGGCCTTTAAGAATTGCTTCTACACTGCCGAGTACAACTTCCTTCTCATTTGCTTTTTCTAATTCCTTTTCTAACATTGAATCTAAGTTTATAAATTCATAGAATTTACTTCTCTCATACTCTTTCCAAAGCTCTATTTTTTCATTTAGCTGAAGCTCTTCTTTAGTTAGCGCGAGTTTTGACAGTTGCTTTTCCTCAAGCGCTTTCTCTTCAAAGCGACTGAAGACAATTATGGTATCCCTTGGCTCTAGCTTTAGGTCATGTAAGGGATTTTTTTCAACCGCTTCTGTCGGCGAAAACTGATAAATTTCAATTTCCCCAGCTTGGCTTTTTTCTCTCAAAACGAGTGCGTAAAAGTAATCAGCAATCGGTAATAGATCAGCTCGAAGTGAAGAAATGACATTTGAGATTGTTTTTTCTGGAGACCAAGCGTAGTGACCAGGGTGAGTTACAGCACCGAGTAACGTTATCGCGTTATCAAACTCACTAGATGAATTGGGGATAAAAACTTCATCTCCTGCTTTCAATTCAACCTGTTGGTTTTTTAAGTCTGCTTTAATTACTGTTTTAAAGCTTTTTCCTGTGAAACGCTCAATAACTCCTTTCGATAATAACGCACCTGGTTTCAATCCGCCTGACATTACCAACAGATCATCTAAGTTATCATTATCTCTCAATTCATAAATGGCAGGTCTACGAACAGCACCTGAAACGCTGACTTGCTTTCCAACAGGAGGTATAAAAACAACATCACCATTTTGCAATGCGATATCACTAGTACTATCGCCAGCAAGCAATAGCTTATACAAGTCAAGATTTGATACAACTTTTGAACCGCGCTTTAATTGGATATCACGCAATGAGCCTATCTGAGAAATTCCACCACTACTAAAAATTGCATGTGTTATAGAAGAAAGGGCTGGCAAACTGTAAGAACCAGGATATTTTACTTCTCCAACAACAACTCTTACTGTTTTTAGCTCAGAGATTGAAACATGAGCGTCAACACCAATAAACTTCTGCGCAACCTTTTTCCTAATCACATCTTTCATTTCAGAGAACGTCATTCCAATCACACTGATTGGTGTTAAATTAGGTAGCGGTAACTTTCCTTCAGAATCAATTTCAATTTCTCTATCAAGGTTTTCTTTTCCAAAGTAGGAAATGTTGAACTTATCCCCCACACCAACCTTGTAATTACTCGGAACAATAGGAGTTTCAGATGGCTGAAAATCATTTACCACCTCGGAGAATAAGTCGTAACCAAAAGGCTTTAGTTCTTCTTGCTCAGGTTTGAATTTCTCTTCATCTGTCTTTTCTTCGGTTTCAGAAACTCTCCGAGAGTTATTCCTCTCATTTTTTTTTGATTTGTCGGCATCTTTGTCTGAGTCATCTTCCTCAAGCAATGAAAGGTCAATACCGTACTTTTCAGCCAGCATAACCTGCTGGTTTTTAGGAAGCTTTTTAAATTGCTCAATCTGCTGTTTTGTAGGCTCTAAGGCTAAAGTTGGAGCTGAGAACACAAAAACTGCGATCAATAAAAGTAATACATGGCGAGATAGAGACACAAACAAACCCTTTCAAATACTATCCAGTTATAACCGATGAATAATACAGCATTTAAAAGCTAAAAAAAATGGGGTTTGACACCCCATTTTTGTATTACTTTGTAAATTTAGAAACTGTAAACCAAAGTAAGTGAGGTTTCTGTATCAGTATTTTCTTTATCGTCAGCTACGTCTGAGTTGTGGATGATGTTATATGCCACTTTCATCTGTAGAGAGCCGTTGATTTTAGTCAACAATGCTGTTTCAGACGTTGTCTTGGTGTTGGTATCACCATATTCAATCGCGATAAGCTGTGTAAAACGTGCGTTTTCTGAGATCTGCCATTGGTAATCTAGCTTACCAACACCAATGAACTCGCTTTCAGAAGTACCAGCAAGTAATTCACCGTCATCGTCAAGTTCAGTGCTATCGTCTTGGTGCTCAAAGCGCTTTACACCGGGACCGATTTCAGCGTTAAGATACATGTCGTCGTTTTCGAATAAACGTTGACCGTAACCCACTGAAATAACCGCTTCACTGCGGTAAGCACCAAAGTAGTCTGAAACATAAGAGCCAAACACGAATAAATGGCTGTTATCTTCATTTAACTTGTAGTTACCTTGAACTGATGCTGAGTATTTTTCGTTAGTACGAGATGTAACATCTACACCCGCATCGTTTTCACGCGTGTCTTCTTTGTAGAAGCCGTCTAACTTGTACTCGTTATTCCAGTTAGTTAGATTGTGCTTAGCTTTGATCCCACCTTTTAGGGTTGTTGTTTCTGTGTTACCACTAGTGATAATCGCACCCACTTCACTGGTTACATCCCAAACTTTCTTTGGCTTCTTAGCTTTGCTTTCTGCCGCTGCATTAGCGCTTGCAGCAACAAGAATACAACAGGTTAAAACCTTTAATTTCATTTCTAACTAACCTTTTACTGATCTTTGTGTAGGTGAACATCCATTTGCGGGAATGGAATGGTGATATCGGCTTCGTCTAGCGCAATTTTAATATTTTCCACAAGTGTGAAATACGTTGGCCAGTACTCTTCTGTTTTAACCCAAGGGCGAACGACAAAGTTAACACTTGAATCAGCAAGCTCTAGTACCGCAACATTGTACGCAGGTTCTTTAAGAATTCTTGGTTCATTGTCTAGTACAGACTTTAATACTGCTTTTGCTTCTCTTAGATCTGCGTCATAGCCAACACCAATAACAAGATCAATACGGCGTGTTTTTTCACGCGAGTAGTTAACGATTGCACCAGACATAATCGAAGAGTTTGGCATTACAATCACTTTGTTATCAGGAGTACGTAGCTCAGTAGAGAAGATTTCTATCTTTTGTACGCTACCTGCTCTACCGCCAGCTTCAATATAGTCACCTGACTTGAACGGACGTAGCATAATAATAAGTACGCCAGATGCAAAATTAGAAAGTGAACCTTGCAGCGCGAGACCAACAGCCAAACCGGCTGCACCTAGAATAGCAATGAATGAGGTGGTTTCGATACCAACCTGAGATAATGCCATAAGCAGTGTCGCGGCAAACACAATCGCATAAGCAATGTTGGCAACGAATGAGCCTACCGCTTTATCTACTTTGCGTTTACCAAATGCTTTTTCGGTGAGATCAGCACTGAGCTTAGCTAGTTTTAAGCCAACGAAGAAAATTATTAGTGCTATAACGCCTTGAAGCACATAGTGTAAGATTAAATCTGAGTTCTCATTAACCCATTTCCAAACAGCTTCCATACTCATCCCCCTTTTTTATATTAAGCAGTTATTTATCATTAGATCGGCTGGATCATACATAGGATATATGAATATTTGCTGTATGCGGAAATAATCTCCGAAAAAAAACTTTTATTAAGTTTTTTCGATATTTCCCTTTGCATTTGCAAAAAACTTATGTATTATGCGCGCCACACCAGACAAGGTGTTCAAGTCTTTTGTGGCGGCTGTAGCTCAGTTGGTAGAGCCCTGGATTGTGATTCCGGTTGTCGTGGGTTCAAGTCCCATCAGTCGCCCCACTCTTTATATAAATGTATTCCACATTTTTTATTCTTACACACATCGCCCCCTACACACTAAATAGCAAGCATCAGACATCTGCGTAGCAGCGATTTTATATCGCGACTAAGAATGAAAACCTCGCTACATAAAGTAACTCCTACACGACGAACACCAAGCAACAAGTACCAGATATCAACGTAACAGCGATTTTATATCGCGACTTAAGAGTGAAACCCTCGCTGCATAAAGTAGCTCCCACACAATAAACACCAAACAACAGGCACCAAATATCTGCGTAGCAGCGATTTTATATCGCGACTTAAGAATGAAAACATCGCTACATAAAGTAGCTCCTACACGACAAACACCAGATATCAGAGTAGCAGCGATTTTATATCGCGACTAAGAATGAAACCCTCGCTACATAAAGTAACTCCTACACGACAAACACCAAACAATAAGCACTAGGCATCTGCGTAGCAGCGATTTTATATCGCGGAAAAGATCTTGGCATTGAGGCGGTTTTGCAGGTAGGGAGTGATTTAGACATAAAAAAATGCCACCTTATTCAGGTGGCATCACACACGGGATTATTTCTACATACATAGAAATGCTTTACATTTTCTTGCTACGCTTTCTTTTTGATCTTATGACCTTTCACAGCGTAGAAGATTATAAATAGATAGCAAGGTAACATTACAAGGTGTGCAATTTGCTGTGATTCCACCGTACCTGAGGTGCCCTTTGCTAAACCTAAGAACACGGGACCGAATGCACCACCGGCAATACCCATAACCAATAGACCAGAGCCTACACTGGTTAGCTTGCCAAGTCCAGATAATGCGAGCGGCCAAATAGCTGGCCACATAATGGCATTTGCTAAACCTAAAATAGCGACCATCAATAGAATATCAGGCAACGCTGATAATCCAAATAGATTTGAAATGACAAATGAGTCTGGGCTACCAAATGAAATTGCGAGCGTGAGAAGCACACCAAGCACCGCAGATGCTGTTAACGCCTTCTCCTGAGATATTACTCTCGGGATCAATATAATGCCCAGAATATAGCCCGTAACCATACAAGCCATAGTATAAGAGGTCATCACACTATATTTTTCGACACCCAGTGCTAATGCAAATGAACCAATCGTATCACCAGCAATCACTTCAACCGCAACATACAAAAACAGCGCGATCACACCAAGCTTTAGATTAGGATGAGATAGCGCTTCTCTCACCGAGCCATGCTCTTCTTCGTCATCTTTTTCTATTTCAGGTAGTGGTGCAAACTTAATACCCAAGGCAAAAATACCAATAAATGCAGCCAAGCCTAGATATGGCCCGATAAGACCATTGGCCATTGCATCAATATCAGCTTGAGTCAGCTCTTTACCAGCCATATCAGTAAAGTTACTCAGCACCAACGCGGTAAATACAAGCGGCGCAACAATACCAGCACCTTTATTCAGTATACCCATAATACTTACGCGTACAGCTGCTGACTCTTCAGGCCCAATACGTACCACATAAGGGTTTACAGCAGTTTGTAATAATGTTTGCCCAATACCCATAGTAAATTGAGCAAACAAAAACAATGCAAACATTTGTGTTTTAGCCGCTGGAATATATAGCAACGCCGCACACATCATCATCGCAATTGCGATGGCCATACCATTTTTATAACCTACCTTGCGGATAACTAGAGCAGAAGGAACCGCGGTAAATGTCACCGCAATATAAAAAGAGAAAAGAATAAATGAAGATTGGAGAGGAGTTAGTTTTAATACTTGCTCCAAATATGGCATTAGCGACCCATTAAGCCAAGTCACAAAGCCAAGAATAAAAAACATGGCGGCGACAATTGCCATAGGGATCGCGTTACTTCGTTTTGTTGTATTCGACACGGTAGCTTCCATAAACATTACTCATCGTTTATTGTTTGTATGGCTTTTTGCCTTGTTATTTTTTGCTTTGCTCACTGCTTTCTTTACAAAAATGACAGCGCTGACATTTAACTTTACGTTAAAATCTATTTCATTACCAGTTAGAATTTGAGCAAAATTATCACCAAAAAAGGGCCATTGCCCTTTTTTGCGATAAACTGAATACGAGGGTTTATTTCAACCCTGTGACACGGCTCGTATTTTTTTCTCCGGCTCGCGTTCTCAACAATACCTTACTTTCATCAGAGATACTCATCTGATCAGTATAAGGCTGCCAAGATTCGCCATTGTCTAAGCTCACTTCAATTGCAAGATAAGGGAAAGCACTATTCGCTTCAAGTTTACCCAACACCACTTTGGCACCCGGAACCGGAAGGTTTGGCTTAATGCCATCGTTTTGTAACTTTGCAATTTCTTTTAAAGACAAGGCTGCGGCAAAGGTTGAGAAGTCCTTATTTAACTCTTTTTGGTTAATACGACGCCCTTCCCAATCCGCTTTATGCCAAGCGCGCTCCGCAAGCGAAAGCAAACGAGGGAAAATCAATCGTAACACTTGGTCTTCCGAGCGAATGGTCTCACTCCATATTTGCCCTTGCATACCAAGGATATTTTGCGGTCTTTTAAGCGCGGGCAACTCTCGACCAACTAAGGCTTCTAGGTTCACGATAGGCTCACGGTTTCGCGTGAAGTCCGCATTTGCATAAATATTATCTGGCATATACGAAAATGCTTTTTTCGTATCTGTGTAACGAGTTGCCCAATAATAGCCGCGCTCTTCAGGGTGCGCTTCGTAAGGGTGATCAAAGTACAAATGAGTACCGTGAGACAAAATAACCTGGTAATTGTTGTTAGCAAAACGGTGGGCTCTGTCTGCAACGCCCCACTCCCAAATATTATCCCAAGTATTTACCAAAAACTGTGGATTTGGAAATTCATCACGTTTAAAGGTCGTCGTGGTGCTATACATTAAACCATCTTCCCAAGCGGCTGGGGTGATCCCACGCTTAGCAAGCAATTTTGCTACTTTTTGAGTAAAGTATGGTTTTAAATCATTGGGTCCAGCCACTCCGTTGTCGGCGACCGCAAATAGCTCATTACATGCTGGTGATTCAGTCCATGATCCCTTTCCAACCTCATCGCCACCAAAATGGACTGTCGTTAGCATAGTGCCAGCATCGCGATACATTTCCTGCAGCTCATATACCACTTTCTCCATAAAGGCATAGCTTGAGTCCAAGCAAACATTAATAGAGTTATCTGTGTATAGCTGCACGGTTAGATACTTTGAAGTGTCATCAACATCGTTCAGAAGATAGGCTTTGGCCTCTTGCGCTTTACCTGCTTCCATCAATTTGTGATAACGCGCTTCCATCGACTTAATCGCAGCACGAGCATGCCCTGGGCTTTCGATTTCTGGAATGATCTCGATATGACGCGCAGTGGCAAATTTAAGTAATTCGACAAAGTCCTCGCGAGAGAGGTAACCATTTCCACTTCCCGTTTTGAAAGGACCTGTGCCCAACTGAGTCAGTAAGCACTCACGCTCTTGTAAATCAAAACAGCGAAATGCGCCGACTTCTGTTAACTCAGGGAGCCCGGGGATCTCCAAGCGCCAACCTTCATCATCAGAAAAGTGCCAATGGAACTTATTTAACTTATAACGCGCCATCTGTTCAATTAATTTAAATAACGCATCTTTACCATGATAGTTACGGGCATTGTCGTAATGCATGCCACGCCAGCTAAAGCGCGGAGAGTCTTTGATCTCTACGTGAGACAAGGTAATTTCATTTTTACTATCGGCAGGAAATAGCGCTAGCAAACTTTGAATACCGTAAAACACACCGGCGTTATCAATACCCGTGATTTCAATCACGTCATCATCAATATCTAATGTATACGACCCAGCTTGGTTGTAGTCATAATCGCGCCCTAGACTTTTCGCAACTTTAAGGCGGATCGTCGGGATATTTCCTTCTGGCACGTGATTAGCTTCAGCTTTTAAATCCAGTCCATACTCTGATAAGTCTTCTTGAAACACGGCGACTTCTGACTTCAAACGTCCGGCAAAGCGGATCTGCCAGTTTTTGTTAAGAGTGATTTCGCCACGACTAAAGTCGATGTGCTCAGGCTTTGGAATGATACGTCTTAGCGCATCTTCTTTTGAGACGGAAATATTGCTTTGATTACGTTCAAAACGCAGCGCTGCGTTCGCTATCTGCGTGTAATCGGTAGGTGTATTGTATCTTTTCAGCTGGTTCTCACGCTCAAATGGCGCAACGAATTGCGTCATATCTTCTGTATCAGTATTTGTAAAAATGACCGGTTTATTTTTACCTGACACAATAAAGGCACGCGGCATAAAATCGCTGTATGCAGCAACCCAAGCCGAACCATCAAAAGCTAACTTGAGCTTTTCACCCGCTTTTAAACCAGCAAACGAATCGGTAGGGGTGATACGATGAAGGTCGCCATTAATATGCTCAAAGCGCAGACCTTCAGCTGTTTCCGTTGAGATATGACGAACTGAGTGCAAATAGATTTGCCAATCGCTTTGTCCTTTTGGTAGATCAACTTTTGAATTGTTAGTCAGTGTAATAGCACCGCTAAAGCCCCCTGCACCATTACTGAAGTTATTTTCTACCGCAAATTCAAAATGCGTGTCACTTGCAAACTGCGCTAACTGCTGCTGCGTGAATGATGCTTGTGTATAGAACGAGCACCCAGCAATTATCGCCCCAAGCAAAGTCGTTTTTATTCTCATCTTTTGCTCCCAGTCTTCATGTCCAATTCAAAATGAACATCATTTAATCACTTATTGTTCCTAAACATCATATAAAAGTTAAAATGACAGCGCTATCATTATTTTTTCATATCCTTGTGTTAGACAAAATGAAGCTACTCTGATTTGGCTGTAAATACCATCAAATAGCGATGAACTTGACCTTGGAAATAGCGAGTTTTTGCAGAAAGTGCAGAATTGAGTGTGATATTTTGTAGGAAGTTCAGAGAGTTGTAATTGGATGTCGTAAAAAGCGGCGGATTTACTGCTGGAACGCAATAAAACCGCCACGAATTCAAAATGTGAAATTACCAGATTTTCACTCTGTCTTCTAGTTTAAGATACATCTTATCGCCTTCTTTCACATCAAATGCCTTATAGAACTCTGGCATATTCGGCAGCACACCAATCACTCGATAATGACTTGGTGAATGCGGATCTGTCATTAGGCGATTACGCAGCTCTTCATCGCGGTATTTGCGACGCCAAATTTGTGACCAGCCCATAAAGAAGCGCTGCTCTCCAGTGTAACCGTCAATAACCGGCGCTTTTTGATCGCCTAGTGAAATTTGGTACGCTTTATAAGCGACAGTTAATCCGCCTAAATCACCAATATTTTCACCCAGTGTCAGCTGACCATTAACACCAGCGTCTTCAAATGGTTTAAAACCATTAAACTGCTCAACCAGCTTTTGGCTACGCGCTTCGAATTGTGAAAGGTCAGACTCACTCCACCAATTACGTAGGTTACCATCACCATCGTACTTAGCACCTTGGTCGTCAAAGCCGTGACCTAACTCGTGACCGATAACCGCGCCGATTGCGCCGTAGTTTACTGCATCATCCGCTTCTAAGTTAAAGAATGGTGGCTGTAAAATCGCAGCAGGGAATACAATCTCGTTATTCACTGGGTTATAGTACGCGTTCACCGTTTGTGGTGTCATCAACCACTCGCTACGGTCCACAGGCTTACCTAATTTATCGATCATTTCCTGATTAGCAAATTGGCTATAGCGTACATAGTTACCAACAAGATCGTCAGGGCTTATCTCAAGTGCTGAGTAATCTTTCCATTTGTCAGGATAACCAATCTTCGGCGTAAACTTATTGAGCTTGTCTTTTGCTGCTACTTTTGTTTCAGCACTCATCCACTCTAGACCATCAATTGCCTGATCAAACCCTTTAATAAGGTTAGCAACCAACTCTTCCATACGCGCTTTCGCTTCTGGTGGGAAATAAGACTTTACGTAAATCTTGCCTAACATTTCACCCAGTACAGAATTACTTGCATCCACCGCTTTTTTCCACGTTGGCGCTTGTTCTTCTACACCCGTCAATGTTTTACCAAAGAAACCAAATTTAAGATCAACTACATCTTTACTCAGTAACTCAGCGTAGTCATTAGTAAAGTGGAACGTTAAATAGTCTTGCCAAGCTTCTAGCTTTGAATCAGCAATGATTTTTGATAGCCCTTCAAAGAAACTAGGTTGGCTTACAATCAGTGAGTCTGCTTTGATACCGAGCGCAGTTAGAAATGCTGACGTATCAAAGTCTGGCATTAATTGATTAAACGCATCATTGCTTAGCTTGTTATAGGTTTTAGTCGCGTCGCGGCTTTCAACACGTGTCCATTGCGCCTCGGCAATTTGCTTCTCTAACGCTACAATATTCAGTGCAGCTTGGCCTGGATTTTTATGACCAGCCTTTGCCAACAACTGTTCAATGTAAAGCTGATACTGCTCACGGATCTTACTGAATTTTTCGTCATCTTTCAGATAGTAATCGCGATCTGGTAAACCAAGCCCTGACTGGAACATATAAAGTGCATTTTCGCTTGAATTTTTGGCATCATTATTAACGTACCAACCAAACGGTGTACTTGCGCCCGTTAAACGCATTTTAGCAAAGATAGCTGGTAGCTCCGACTTACTCTTCAAGTCTTGAATTTCTTTCAGATAAGGCTTAACTGGGTTTAAGCCCAGCTCGTTTCTCGCCCCCTCATCCATATAGCTTTGATAAAACGCCCCCAGCTTCTGCTCATCGCTACCCGCTTTTGCAGATGCATTATTTGCAGCATCTTCCAGTACTTTACGCAGTGCTTTTTGCGACTCATCATAGAGCTGCGAGAAAGAGCCATAATTTGACTTATCTGCAGGGATTTTAGTTTTTTCTAACCAGTGACCATTCACATGAAAATAGAAGTCATCTTGTGGGCGCACTGATTTATCAATATTTTCTAATTCGATACCAGAATTCAAAACTGCCTTTTGTGCTTCGGCTTGTTCCGCTGGTTTTTGTTGTTGTGTTTGCGGTTGTTCACTACAACCAATCAATCCCAATGCAAGTGCAACACTTGCAGCGGTCAGTGATAATTTCTTCATTTTATTCCCCTGATAGAGTTTCGCTTGTAAACGCCGAATTCCATTCATCTAGATAAAATAATGCTTAAATTATTTATCCAAACCTCAGGTTAAATAATCAAGCAAGTCAATTGCATATAGGTGAATGTAATATAGACATAACCTTTATGGCTTGAAAAGAATTCCTTCTAACTGTGTTTCCTATCAAACCTCAGAGTAACGAGAATCGTTGGCTGATGTTTATTTACACGTAAGCGGTCATTCACTAGTCTACCTATGCACATAGTGAATGACTATGACTCTGAGTGCTGAATTTAGTAACAAAGTTTGTCACTAACTTTGGCGCGCTTGCAATAATTCCACAATTGCTTTGTTGGCCTCAGGAAACGCGAGTTCATGCAACTGCTCAACTGAAACCCATTTAGAAGGCTGCCCTTCTGCACCATGAGCTTCACCGGAAAAATCCTCAACATGATGAATGTATAAGCATACGGCTTTATCAGCATAGTCATGCTCAATACGCATTAGCTCAGATGAGTTATAGATCTCAATGCCAACCTCTTCTTGCAGCTCACGTTTCAATGCCGAAAAGACATCTTCACCCGCTTCCATTTTCCCGCCTGGAAACTCCCAAAGCCCACCTTGGTGCTGATCTTCACCTCTTAAACATACAAAGATTTGCTGCGCCTTTTCAATAACACCAACAGCGACTTCAACACGTTTTTTTTGCATCATTTACTCCATAAAAAAAGCGACTTAGCGTCGCTTTTTATACCAATTTAGATTTAGGGCCTGTTATTTTAGTTTGCCACAACACTGCTTAAACTTCTTACCTGATTGGCAAGGGCATGGCTCATTGCGACCAACTTTAGGCTCTGTGCGCTCAGCAACAACCGCACCCTCAGGCGTTTCGCCGCCCACGCGCTCAACTTCTTCGTGTTGATATTCACGCGGTGCTTGCTCACTCTTACGATGTTGTTCTTCAACCTTCTCAACATCTTCCTCAGCACGAACCTGCACTTTACTTAGTACGCCAACAACGTCAATCTTCAAGTTTTCAAGCATTTGTGAGAATAACTCAAACGACTCACGCTTATATTCTTGCTTCGGATTCTTCTGCGCATAACCACGTAGATGAATACCTTGGCGAAGATGATCCATTGCCGCTAAGTGATCTTTCCAATGCTGATCTAGGCTTTGTAACATAACCGCTTTTTCGAAGTGACGTAGCACATCAGGGCCTACCATCTCTTCTTTTTGCTTGTACGCTTTATCCACGTCCTCTACGATACGATCGCGTAGCATTTCTTCATATAGCTTGCTGTCTTCTTCAAGCCATTTAGCGATCGGAAGCTCAACATGGAAGTCATTTTTCAAGCGTTCTTCAAGTGCTGGGATGTCCCACATTTCCGCCAGACTTTGCGGTGGAATATACTGATCAATAGTCGCATTCAATACATCTTCACGAATAGCCGTGATCGTCTCTGAGATGTCGCCTTCTTCAAGTAGTTCGTTACGCTGTTCGTAAACCACTTTACGTTGATCGTTCGCAACGTCATCGTATTCAAGTAATTGTTTACGAATATCAAAGTTACGCGCTTCTACTTTACGCTGTGCGTTTTCAATGGCACGGTTAACCCATGGGTGCTCAATGGCTTCACCACGTTGCATACCTAGCTTACGCATCATGTTAGTCATACGCTCACCAGCAAAGATACGCATCAATGCGTCATCCATCGATAGGTAGAAGCGGCTTGAACCTGCTTCACCTTGGCGACCTGCACGTCCACGCAACTGGTTATCGATACGACGCGATTCGTGACGCTCTGTACCAATAATGTGTAAACCACCAGAAGCCAGTACTGCATCATGACGCGCTTTCCAAGCGGCTTTAATTTCTGCTACTTGCTCTTCTGACGGGTTTTCTAATTTTTCAACATCCGACTGCCAGCTGCCACCCAGTACGATATCCGTACCACGACCAGCCATATTCGTCGCAATCGTCACTTTGCCCGGTAGGCCCGCGTCCGCGATAATATCTGCTTCTTGCGCGTGGAATTTAGCATTCAGTACGTTATGGTCAATTTTTTCTTTGCGAAGGAAGTGAGAAAGATACTCAGAACTTTCGATAGATACCGTACCCACCAACACAGGCTGACCACGTTCTTGGCAAGAGCGAATGTCTTCAAGAATGGCTTCAAATTTCTCTTCTTGCGTCAAATATACAAGATCTGCACGGTCATCACGAACCATAGGTTTATTAGTTGGGATGACTACGGTATCTAGGCCATAGATTGACTGGAACTCGAACGCTTCAGTGTCTGCAGTACCTGTCATACCTGCAAGCTTGTTATACAAACGGAAGTAATTCTGGAATGTGATTGAAGCCAAGGTTTGGTTTTCGTTCTGAATACGAACCCCTTCTTTCGCTTCAACGGCTTGGTGAAGACCCTCAGACCAACGGCGTCCTTCCATCGTACGGCCAGTGTGCTCGTCAACAATGATAACTTCATTATCTTTTACAACGTAATCAACGTCTTTTTGATAGAGCTTGTGAGCACGAAGTGCTGCATAAACATGGCTAAGTAGTGAAATATTACCTGCCGAGTAAAGCGAGTCACCCTCTTCAATCAAACCACGTTCAGTTAGTAATTCCTCAACTTTGATTTGACCACGCTCGGTAAGGTGAACTTGTTTACCTTTTTCATCAATGGTGAAATCGCCATCGCCTTCCACGCCTTCTTCATCTTCTTTTTCTTGTTGCACAAGATCAGGAACAATTTTATTGATTTCGGCATAAAGCTCAGAGCTATCTTCAGCAGGCCCAGAAATGATCAGTGGTGTACGCGCTTCATCGATTAGGATTGAATCCACTTCATCCACAACCGCATAGTTAAGTGGACGTTGTACACGTTCATCGACACTAAACGCCATGTTATCGCGCAAATAGTCGAAGCCGAACTCGTTATTGGTGCCGTAAGTGATATCCGCAGCATAGGCTTGCTTTTTCTGCTGTGGCATCATGCCTGGTACGTTACAACCTACAGTAAGACCTAGGAATTCAAAGAGTGGACGGTTGGTCTCAGCATCACGCTTAGCTAAGTAGTCGTTGACGGTAATAACGTGAACGCCCTTGCCCGAAACCGCATTTAAATACGCAGGCAATGTTGCTGTTAGTGTTTTACCTTCACCCGTTCTCATTTCTGAAATACGACCTTGGTGAAGCACCATACCACCAATCATTTGCACATCGAAATGACGCATTCCAAATACGCGCTTAGATGCTTCACGCACCGTAGCGAACGCCTCTGGTAATAAGTCATCTAGCGTTGAACCTTGCTCAATACGCTGTTTAAATTCAGCCGTTTTTGCTTTTAGTTCATCATCGCTTAATTTGCCGTATTGTTCTTCTAACGCATTGATTAAAGCGACTGTTTTTCTTAGGTTTTTGATGGTGCGATCATTACGACTACCAAAAATTTTGGTAAAAATATTTGCTAACATGTTTAAACCGTTTCACTCTGTGTATTGGCTGACCCATCTCTCTAAGCCAATGTTGTTAAGGTTGGGTCGCGCTTGTCCTGTTGGCGACAAAAGCCTTCCTAAATTACGGTTTTCATTTTGCCAATTTAGGAGTGAGCATTTTGTATCTTGCCGAGTTAAAATTATGCCCTATCATACCAGACTCTTTGTTTCTGCAAACCTTATTGGGTAAATAATACCAAGTTCAATTGCAAGAAATCTTTACTGTTGGGCGTAAGCGTACCGTTGCAAGTGATAAAGTTTAGTTAGCATCTAACTCGACTCATTTATTCGAGTACAGAGCTAAGCGCTTTCGACAACAAATGTTGGTACTTTTGGATTTCTCAAAAATTTGTCTCTGATATACTTAGAAGACTGAGAAACCACCAGTACGGAGTAATTTGACTCCGTATTATCCCGATATGGCGGTTATTTTTTATTTTTCAACCTATGGGAAGTAAGTCATTGGCTAAAAATCGCTACAATCCAAAACCCCTCGATGAAGTGATGGGTGGGTGGTCAGATAAGCTCAATCAATATGGCCAAAAAAGTGCCCAAGCGGCACAGTTACAGAGCTGTTTGGAAGACACTCTAGGCCCTATCCTGAGTAAGAAATGCCGTGTCGCTCACTACAAAGAGGGAACACTGACGATAGAAGCGGCTTCAGCAACGCTTGCTACTCGGTTAAACTTTTTGAAAATGGATATTCTCAGTGCATTTAGAAAAGTTGGGTTACATGACTGTGCATTGGTTAAAATTACCACCAATCCAGAAGCCCAACAGCGTCTTACCAACAAGGTGGAGTCCCAATCTTCGACCTATCAAGCCAATCGAAGTATGAGCCAAGCCACTGGCGAGCATTTGCTAGCGCTAGCGCAATCCGCTCCACCGTCGCTTAAGGCGAAACTAGAAAGACTCGCTAAACACGCAAACACTACGCAAAAAAAATGACGCCTTAGCGTCATTTTTTCTCAAACTGTATTAGCCTAAGAGGCTTATGCCGTTGCGGTATTGATACCCGCTTCCATTCCTGGCGCTGGCATACTGACTGGCTCTTCGAATGTTGCCCACTCCCATGCTGACTCAGTTGCCATGATTTCACGAAGCAACATATTGTTTAGGCCGTGGCCTGATTTATAGCATGAGATCTTACCTAAAATGTTGTGACCTGCCATAAACATATCACCCACACAGTCTAAGATCTTGTGTTTAACAAACTCATCTGCATAGCGCAGGCCATCTGGATTTAATACTTTAAACTGGTCTAAAACAACCGCATTATCCATGCTGCCACCTAAGGCTAGGTTGTTTGCATGCATGTATTCGATATCACGCATAAAACCAAAAGTACGAGCACGACTGATCTCTTCAGTAAAGCTTTGAGCGGTAATGTCTAATCCAATACGTTGGCGGCTAGCATTGATCGCGGGGTGATTGAAGTCGATTTCAAAGTCGATGTGGAAACCATCGTAAGGCTCAATTTCAGCCCACTTGTCGCCATCTTCAACACGCACTTTTTCTTTGATGCGAATAAAGCGCTTGGCAGCGTTTTGCTCTTCAATACCGCCTTTTTGAATTAAGTAGATGAATGGCAATGCACTGCCATCCATAATAGGCACTTCGGCGCTGTCTAGCTCTACGATGAGGTTATCAATCCCAAGCGCAGCTACCGCGGCAATCAAATGCTCGGTAGTAGACAAGCGAACGCCGTCTTTATTTGTTAAACACGTACACAGTTGCGTGTCGCCCACAGCTTCCGGTGTTGTTTCAAAATCAACAACAGGGTCTAGATCAACGCGGCGAAATACAACACCTGTATTCACACCAGCTGGTCGGAGAGTGATCGTGACCTTTTCACCTTTGTGTAAACCTACACCTGTGGCTTTAACGACTTGTGCAATCGTACGTTGTTTAATCATATATTCGCCCACTTAAATTCTAGATAGGCGGCGGAGTATAACATAGTTCCACCAAACTGCCAATCTCTGTTTATTTTTTATACCAACTTTAGTCTGACTGCTTACGTAAAAAAGCCGGAATATCGAAGTAGTCACCTTTTTCTTTACTGTCGTTGCCTTTTGCGCTTGCTGAGCTAGAAGCTTGTTGTGGCTTCTGTTCTTGCACTTGTGGGGCAGGCGCTTCAGCTGGCTGCTCAGGTTCTGCCGCTGATGTTTGTGGTTGCGTAAAGCTTGGCACATACATGCTCGTTTGTGAGCTAGTTTGTGTTCCACCTACCGCATCTGAGCCTGAGGCTTGTCTAAAGCCATTGCCTACAATACCAAATTGCGGACGACGGTCACCACCTAAGCCGGTGGCAACCACGGTCACTCTTAGCTCTTCGCTCATTTCAGGATCAATAACAGCACCCACTACCACAGTCGCATTCTCTGACGCTAACGCTTTAACATGGTTACCAACGACCTCAAACTCTTCGATAGTAATGTCCATGCCCGCGGTGATATTAACCAAAATACCTTTCGCGCCAGTTAGGTCAACATCTTCTAAAAGCGGGCTAGAAATCGCGGCTTCCGCAGCTTCTTGTGCACGATCAGGACCTGTTGCCGAAGCAGTCCCCATCATTGCAGTACCCATTGCTGACATCACGGTTCTAACATCCGCAAAGTCAACGTTGATTAGACCTGAACGTGTGATCAATTCTGCAATACCTTGTAC
Source organism: Pseudoalteromonas piscicida (assembly GCF_000238315.3). Taxonomy (NCBI): domain Bacteria; kingdom Pseudomonadati; phylum Pseudomonadota; class Gammaproteobacteria; order Alteromonadales; family Pseudoalteromonadaceae; genus Pseudoalteromonas; species Pseudoalteromonas piscicida. The sequence continues at coordinate 3,900,553 of NZ_CP011924.1, read as the reverse complement.
CGCACCATAAAGTACGTCATTTGCTTTTGCGAAGGCATCTAGCAGTGTAGTCCCTTTACCAAGAACTTTAAGCAATTTGTTGTTTGGAATTGTAATAAGTGAATCTACAATTTCTGACAACTCAGCAATGCCTTGCTCAGCCGCAGCCATGCGCTTTTTACCTTCAAGATCGAAAGGACGCGTTACTACAGCCACAGTCAAAATACCTAGTTCTTTTGCTGCGCGTGCAACAACAGGTGCGGCACCGGTACCTGTACCGCCGCCCATACCGGCTGCGATAAATACCATGTCTGCGCCTTCAAGGCTGCTCTTGATGGTTTCTAGATCTTCTTCTGCTGCGCTGCGGCCCACTTCTGGATTTGCGCCAGCTCCAAGACCAGAGGTAATCTGAGTACCTAGCTGTACGGTAATATCCGCAGACGAACGACGTAACGCTTGTGCGTCAGTATTCGCTACGATAAAACGTACGCCTTCAATTTCTTGGTTTACCATGTGTTCTACGGCGTTACCGCCGCCGCCACCGACACCGATGACTTTAATGACAGCTTCTTCGCTGTGCTGTTCCATAATATCAAACATCTTCACTCTCCGACTTGAGTATTAAAACTCGCCTTGGAACCATTTTGTAACACGGTTCCACCAACTCCCCTCTGCATCTACTTTCGACTTCTGTGCATTCATCGATTGTAGTGAACGGCCGTATTGTAACAAACCTACCGCCGTTGCATATGCAGGGTCATCCACATAATCTGTTAACCCCTTAATGCCAATTGGTTTCCCTATTCTTACTGGCATTTGGAATATATCTTCTGCGACTTCTTGTGCACCTTGCATCTTGGCACTGCCGCCCGTGATAACAAGACCTGCCGCAATTTGATCTTCAAAACCTGAGCGACGCAATTCTTCTTGCGCAAGCTCAAACAGTTCTCTAAATCTTGGTTCTACCACTTCAGACAAAGTATGACGAGACATTACCCGAGCAGGACGTCCACCAACACTTGGTACTTCGATGGTTTCTTCGCTTGATGCCATTTGGCTCGACGCGAAGGCATATTGTACTTTCAGAGACTCGGCATGCGAAATAGGTGTTCTAAATATTTTTGCTATATCGCCAGTGACCTGATTACCCGCAACCGGGATCACGGCAGTATGACGCAGCGCCCCATTCACATAAATCGCAATATCCATGGTGCCACCACCGATATCTAATACCGCAACACCAAGCTCTTTTTCGTCTTCAGTCAACACCGAGTAACATGACGCCAAGGCGTTAAACGTTAATTGGTCTACCTGTAAACCACAGCGTTCAACACACTTTTCAATATTCTTTGCCATGTCATTCGAACACGTAATGATATGTGCTTTCGCTTCCATCCTTACGCCACTCATACCCAGAGGGTTTTTGATCCCCTCTTGCATGTCGATGCTATATTCTTGCGGCAATGAGTGCAGCATTTTGCGTTCGGCAGACATAGGCACAGAGCGTGCAATGTGAATAACATTGACAATATCATCGTCTGTGACTTCCGCATTGTTTATTGCCACCACGCCACTTTCGTTTTGACACTGAATATGTTTGCCTGAGATCCCCAAATAAACCGAGCTTATTCTGCAATCAGCCATTAGCTCTGCTTCATCTACAGCGCGTTTAATAGACTCAGAAACGAGGTCTAAATCGTTTACCCCGCCTTTATCCATGCCGTGAGACTCTTGGCGTCCGACACCGACAATACTAAGTTGATTGTCCACAGTGATCTCCCCAACTGTGGCGACGACCTTTGATGTGCCAACATCTAATCCAATCACTAAGTTTCTTTCTGCCGACTTTGTCATGCTTCACTCTTGTTATTTTGTTGTTCTTGCTGCTCAGTAGGTTCTTTCCAACTCACTGCCAGTCCCGTGTCGTAGCGTAAATCAATGACATCGATTACTTTTCCTTCAGGGCGTTCCATACGTGGATACACGTCGATAAAACGTTGTACTCGTTTGGCTTTGTCTTCACGCCCTAAATTTAAGCGGATCCCATTGTCCAGCCATAGCTGCCAAGCAAATCGTTCCGAAAGCGCTAAACTTTCCAACGTAAACTGATTTACCGCCAACAAGGCTTTAAACTGCTTAAATGTTTGCCATGCTTCTTCAGCACTCCCTTCAGGGCCGTATAATTCAGGCAGCCCTTGCGGCAATTTGTTACTACTCGCTTGGAATACTTCGCCATCATCATTGAGTAATGAATCGCTATTCCAATGCGCAACCGGCTGATGTTCCACTACATAGACTTGCAGCGTATCCGGCCATTGTTTTCTGACTGACACTGTCGCAATCCAAGGCAAAGACTTTACCGCCTTGTGGACTGCTTTTACATCAAGCTCAAAAAAACTATTTAAATCTGCGGTTTTAATTGCCGCCACAATGTCATCTTCATTGGTATAATGCGGTTTACCGAGCACTTTGAGTGTTTTTATTTGCGCATCATGATGTGCAACTAACCAATCACTTACCCAGTATGTTCCTCTTACCAATGTAAAAATCACCACAAAGAAGAAGCTAAGTCCCCAAAAAAGGGGCCAGTTCACTCTTGAACCGATCAGCTTCAACCCTGCCAAAAATGCTCGCATATTAAAGCGTTTGCTCCAAAATGCGAACAACTGATTGTTCAAAACTTACACCCGTTGCTTTTGCTGCCATCGGCACCAACGACTTTTCAGTCATACCAGGTACAGTATTTACCTCGAGTAGATAGAAATGACCTTGCTCATCTTGCATGGCGTCAACACGTCCCCAACCAGTGGCACCAACCAATTCAAAAGCGTGCTTTGCCATCACTTGTAATTGCTCAGTGTGTGCAGCGCTAATATCCGCCGGACAATAATACTCTGTACTATTAACTTGGTATTTCGCTTCATAATCGTAAAAACCACGAGGCGTACGCATTTCAATAACAGGCAATGCCTCTTTACCAAGCATAGACACGGTAAACTCACGTCCAGTGATCCATTGTTCAACAAGCACTTGATCGTCAAACTTAAAGGCATTATTTAATGCTGCAGTCAGGGTTTCTTCGCTGTCTGCCTGAGCCATACCTATGCTTGAGCCTTCGTGACTTGGCTTTACCATGACTTTGCCAAACTCAGCTATCAGCGCCTTAGCATCAAAACCCGTCTCTTTGCTTACGACAGCATAAGGTGCCGTACTTAATTTGGCAGACTGAAACAGATGCTTACAGCGGACTTTATCCATTGCAAGCGCACTACCAAGTACACCGCTTCCTGTATATGGTATCCCCATAAACTCAAGCGCACCTTGAATAGTACCATCTTCACCGCCACGGCCATGCAGTGCAATAAATACGCGATCCACACCTAGGTCTTTAAGTTGCCATAAGTTACGTTCTGCTGGATCAAAAGCAATCGCATCAACACCTTGATTGACGAAGGCATTTAACACTGCATTACCAGACTTTAGTGACACCTCTCGCTCTGCTGAACTACCGCCAAGTAATACGGCTACTTTTCCAAACTGACTACTCATAATTCACTCTGTTTTAACTGCGCTATCGATAGCCCGGTAGCGGCTAACTGCTTCACGATCTGACCTATATTGCCGGCCCCTTGCGTCAACACTAAATCACCATCTGCCATGGTGCTTGCCAACACTTTCGCCAATTCACCATGGTCACTGATATGGATCGGCTCAACGCCACGTTGACGGAGACTACGGCACAAACTTTTACTATCCGCACCAACGATGGGCGCTTCACCGGCACTATATACATCTAACAGCAGTAGTTTATCAACATCGCAAAGCACTTTTACGAAATCTTCATATAAATCGCGTGTTCGACTATAGCGATGTGGCTGATAAATCATAACCAAACGCTTATCAGGCCAACCAGACTTAGCTGCTTTTATCGTCATCGCAACCTCAGATGGGTGGTGACCATAATCATCAACCAACATCACCTCACCCACTTCATTATTGAATGAGCCGTAATGCTGGAAGCGACGTCCTACGCCTTCAAAATTGGCTAATGCCTGATAAATCGCTTCGTTTTCAATATTGTGATCTTTTGCAACCGCAATAGATGCCAAGGCGTTCAATGCATTGTACTTACCTGGCATATTTAGCCTCACTTCAAGTAGCTCACCGTCTTTGGTTCTGACTTTAAAGTGTGATTCACTTTGTGTTTGCTTGAAGTCCAGTAACTGATAATCCGCGTCGTTAGCCTCACCATACGTGATTGTTGGCCTTGCAAAGCGTGGTAATAATTCTCTCACGACTGGCGAATCGATACACACCACCGCCAGACCATAAAATGGTAAGTTATGGATAAACTCGATGTAGGTGTCTTTCATTTTTTCGAAGTCACCATCGTAAGTATCCATGTGGTCTTCTTCGATATTTGTTACCACCGACACCATCGGCTGCAAATGCAAAAACGATGCATCACTCTCGTCCGCTTCTGCGATAAGGTATTCACTGCTGCCGACTTTGGCATTACTGCCAGCACTATTGAGCAAACCACCAATAATAAAGGTTGGATCCAGCTCAGCCCGCGCAAAAATACTCGCAATCAGGCTCGTCGTTGTGGTCTTACCATGTGTTCCTGCCACCGCAATCCCGTGACGAAAGCGCATCAACTCGGCGAGCATTTCGGCGCGACGAACGATTGGCGTGCGGTTTGCCTTCGCCGCTTGGATCTCTGGGTTTTGGTCGTTGATTGCACTCGATACCACAACCACATCGGCCATTTTTACATTTTCAGCTTGGTGGCCGATAAAGATCTCGGCGCCCATATTTGTTAATCGCTCTGTCATCGTACTTTTGGCGATATCTGAGCCTGTAATTCGGTAACCTTCAAAGGCCAGCACTTCTGCAATCCCACCCATACCAGCACCACCAATTCCGATAAAGTGGATGGTGTTGATACGTCGCATTGCTCTTCTGCTTGAAGCTTCCATTTAATATCCTAGTTCGATAATTCTGTACAAATTTGGGCAACTTTCGCTGTTGCCTCCGACTTGCCGCATTGTCTCGCTTTTGCTGCCATCGTCGCAATTTTTTGCGGCTCAATAACAAGTGGCTGCAGTGTAGTTGCTAGCGTTTCTGGCGTCAGTGCTGTTTGCTGCAATATAAAAGCAGCCCCAGCAGACACTAAAAATTGCGCGTTAGCCGTCTGGTGATCGTCAACTGCATGTGGGAAAGGCACAAAAATCGCCGTTTTCCCAGCTGCGGCTATCTCACTTACGGTCAACGCACCTGCGCGGCAAATAACCAGATCAGCCCAAGCGTATGCGGCGTCCATATCATGAATGAACTCGCTGACCTCAGCATTAATGCCCGCACTTTCATATCGTTGTTGTGTATCGTCTTGGTTATGTTTACCGCTTTGATGACGAATATTTAATGCGATACTGGCCACCTGTTGCTTTAGTAACTTGAGTCCTTCTGGCACTGTTTCATTCAGTGCCTTTGCTCCCAATGAACCACCGACAATTAATAGATTTAACGGCACTGAAACGGGTTTATCGCTAATCTCGGCAACGCTTGCACGTACCGGATTCCCCACAACCTGAGCGAGCTTTTCACTGAATGCGCCGGGAAAACCCGCCAATACGCGACTTGCAATTTTCGCCAGCAACTTATTGCTCATACCCGCAACCGCATTTTGCTCATGGATCACCAAAGGGATCCCAAGCAGTTTCGCAGCAACACCTACAGGGCCAGTTACATAACCGCCCATGGCTAACACCACATCAGGTTTACGCTGTTGTAAAATACGCTTTGCTGCAAGTACCGCTTTTAAAACCATAAATGGTGCGGTTAGTAATCGTTTGACCCCGTTACCTCGGACGCCTTTCATGGCAATAAAATCAATTTCAAAACCGTAACGCGGCACCACATCGGCTTCCATTCTGTCCGCAGTGCCAACCCAGCTCACTTGCCAAGCCTGCGCTTGTAAAAATTGTGCCACTGCAATACCTGGAAAAATATGTCCACCTGTACCGCCCGCGACCACTAGAAGACGTTTAGTCATCGTCTACCTCCACGGGATGTTGCCTGTCTTGTCGACATTTTTGTCTCAAAGTCTATGCGCTGTAAAATACCTGCCGCAATTGTCATCACCCAAAGACTCGACCCACCGTAAGAAACAAATGGCAGTGTTAAGCCTTTAGTAGGTAAAATGCCGGCGCTCGCACCAATATTAACGACTGCCTGAAAGGCAAACCAAATACCAATGCCCAAGGCAAAATACCCTTCGTATTCTTTGCCTGCTTTAAGGGCTTTTTGCCCGATAAAAAGCGCTCGAGTAACCAATACACCGAGTACAATAATAATGCTAAATACGCCAATAAAGCCTAGCTCTTCCGCTATTACAGCAAAAATAAAGTCATTATGTGCTTCCGGCAAATACTGTAGCTTTTGTATGCTATTACCCAGGCCTTGGCCAAACCAGCCACCTTGGCCGTATGCCATTAGGGATTGTACCAATTGATAACCGGCACCAAATGGATCTTCCCAAGGGTTTAAAAAGCCCACGACACGCTTCATACGATATGGCTCAATGATGATAAGCAGTACCACCAAAGAGACACCGGTAAGCATTAAAGTAAAAAACTGCCAAAGCCTTGCACCGGCTAAAAACAACAGGCCAACGGTCGTCACAAACATAACCACCACAGTGCCTAAATCCGGCTGCATCAAAATTAAGAACGCATACACCGCAAACACAATCATTGGCTTGGCAAAGCCTTTGATGTTTTCTTGTACTTCATCGCGTTTACGTACCAAGTAGCCGGCAATATAGCTGAAGAAAAATAGCTTAGATGCCTCCGCTACTTGCAATCCAAAAGGACCAAGCGGGATCCAGCGCCTTGCACCATTTACTTCGCGACCAATAATGAGTACCGCCACTAACAGTACCAAACCAAAAAGCAGCAAATATGGATTACTGCGTTTCCACCAAGTCATTGGCACACTCGTCGCAAACCAAAAGAGAATAAACGAGCCCACTAAAAAGATGACGTGGCGAATAGTAAAGTGAAAAGGATTATCAAATAGTCGCTCGGCAACTGGCATAGAAGCGCTTGTCACCATCACAAATCCCACTCCAATAAGCATGAGCATGCAGTACATCAAAGGTACGTCAAATAAGCTCTCGGACTGGCGAGGCGTTAGCGCCTCTTTGATATCAGCGACATTAATCAAGCATGTTCCCCCACTAAACGGACGAACTCATCCCCTCGCGCCATATAGTTTGGATACATATCTATGCTGGCACAGGCTGGTGCTAATAGCACAATATCGCCATTAGTCGCTATCGTTTTTGCCGCCAACACTGCTTCTTCCAGATTGTTGACCTGATGGCTATTGCGCAGCAGTGGCATAAACTGTGCACCGTCTTGCCCGAAACAAAATAGCGCTTTGCAATGCGTAGTGAGTGGCGTCTTGAGTGGTGAAAGGTCTGCCCCTTTCGCATCACCACCCACGATCAAAATAATATTTTTGCGACCTGAAGCTAAAGAATCAATAGCGGCAACCGTCGAACCAACATTCGTTGCCTTTGAATCGTTGAAGTAACGAACCCCTGCAACATCGGCAACTAACTGACAACGATGAGGTAACCCCGTGAAACTCGCAAACGCGCTGGCAAATGCCTGCTTAGGCAATTGCATCGGCGCTAATAACGCCAATACCGCCAAGGCGTTAAATTGATTATGTCGCCCTACCATTGCCAACGTTTTAACTGGTAACAGTGGTGTTTGTTTGTGTGCGAAATGCGGCTCACCGTCAATGGTCATTAAGTGAAAATCCCCCTCAGTGAGGGATACACTGCTGCCTTGCCCATGCTGCGCAAAGGTATAATGATCTTCAGCATTAAAGACAATATGCTCAACATGCTGGTAAATACGCTGCTTCGCTTCAATATAAGCTTGAAAATCAGGATAGCGATCCATGTGATCTTCAGTAATATTGAGGATCATTGCCGACAAACACGCCAAGCTATGAGTGGTTTCAAGCTGAAAACTAGACAGCTCTAGCACATAAACATCATGCGGCTGCTCTAACAACGACAGCACAGAGGTGCCAATATTGCCGCCAAGCCCAACTTTTAAGCCAGCGGCTTTCAATACTTCTGTCGCGAGCGTAACAACGGTGGACTTACCGTTAGAGCCTGTAACGGCAATCACTGGACGGGTATTGAGGCGTGCAAATAGCTCGATATCGCCGATGACTTCAACGCCTTCAGCAATGGCTGCGGCAACGCTCTGTTCAAATAACGGGATCCCTGGGCTAATGATAATCAGATCCGTTTGCGCCAAAGCGGCATCAGCAAGATTGCCAAATACCGCTTCACATTCAGGTGCGTTGTGACTTAGCCAGTCCGAGCCCGGAGGCACAGGACGACTATCAACCACTTTTGGATTAATACCGTGCGACAGCAGAAAACGCACAATCCCCTGTCCTGTGACTCCAAGTCCCAGTACCGTGACATGCTTTTTCTGTAATTGCTCAATATACGTCATTATCTAATCTTCAACGTCGCAAGGCCGGCCAAAACCAAGATAATCGAGATAATCCAAAAACGGACTATCACGCGCGGCTCTGGCCATCCTTTTAATTCGTAATGATGGTGAATAGGGGCCATTCTAAAGATCCGCTGACCTCTGAGTTTGTAAGACCCTACCTGTAAAATGACGGATAATGCCTCCATCACAAATACACCACCCATAATGATCAGCACTAACTCTTGGCGTACTAAAATAGCGATGATCCCGAGTGCACCACCCAGCGCCAATGAACCCACATCGCCCATAAAAACTTGTGCCGGATAAGTGTTAAACCATAAGAAACCAAGACCTGCGCCAACAATCGCCGTACATACCACAACCAATTCACTTGTGAGTGGTAAATGAGGAATATGAAGGTAGCTTGAGAAATTCGCATTACCGGTAACGTAAGCAATAATAGCGAGTGCTGAGGCAACCAAAATGGTCGGAACAATGGCAAGACCATCCAAGCCATCAGTTAGATTAACTGCGTTTGACGTACCCACAATCACAAAGTAGCTCATGACCAAATAGAACAAACCAAGTTGTGGTAACACATCTTTCAAAAATGGCACGACTAGCGTGGTTTCCGCAGCGCTGGTGGACGTAAAGTACAAAAATGCCGCCGTAGATATCGCAATAACCGACTGCCAGAAGTACTTCCAACGTGCAATTAGGCCTTTACTGTCTTTTCTGATCACTTTACGGTAATCGTCCACGAACCCAACAATACCTAAGCTGCCAATGACAAATAACGTCACCCATACATATTTGTTGCTAAGGTCGCCCCACAGTAGCGTACTGGTAAAGATCGCAGCCAGAATTAACAGCCCACCCATGGTTGGCGTACCCGACTTGGATAAATGCGACTCCGGGCCATCATCACGTACGGTCTGACCAATCTGCATACGCTGTAATGCAGCGATGAGTTTAGGGCCAAAATACAACGAAATCATTAAGGCCGTTAAAATGCCTAAAATCGCCCTCAGGGTAAGGTAAGAAAATACGTTAAACCCAGAATAATATTGGGTAAGATACTCGGCTAGCCAAACTAACATGATACTTCTCCTGTCTCGCTATCCGACTGGCCAGCGTTTACTAATTCTTCAACGAGCAGTTCCATCCGCGCACTACGTGATCCTTTAACAATAACGGTGCATTGCCCTGATTGCTCGGCCAATACAACCCGTAACGCCTTCATTAAATTCTCGCGAGTCGAGAAATGACGATTTGGCTTTTCAAATACATTGCTAGCGCTACTACTCAGCACCCCCAATGAAAACAATTCATCAATGCCTTGCTGCTTAGCATACTCGCCGACTTCACGGTGATATTCGCGGGCATCTTCACCCAGCTCTGCCATATCACCCAACGCCAATACTTTATAGCCAGACATAGACGCCAATAAATCAATCGCCGCGTTGACAGACTTCACGTTTGCATTGTAGGTGTCATCGACGACACGCAGCGTATCCGAGACTTGGATCATGTTGACACGGCCCTTTACTTCAGCCATTTGTTCAAGACCCGTTGCCACCTCACTTAAGCTTGCGCCCAGTTCAGTTGTCAATGCTGCCGCAATCAGCGCATTGCCAACGTTGTGCTGGCCACTAAGCGGTAAACTAATGGTGGTACGCTCTTCACCCTGGCATAGCGTGAAGGTAGGGCGAGCTAGCTCATCCAACTCAATTGCTTCCACCCATATATCAAGCTGAGCATTTAAGCTATAACGTTTCACTTTAGAAACAGCTAAGCTTTCCTGCCACATCTGAGCATAATCACTATCCGCATTGATGACTGCGACACCGTCAGCTTTTAGGCCCGAGAAAATCTCACCTTTCGCTTTTCCTACGCCATCAATTGAACCAAACCCTTCGATGTGGGCTGGTGCGACATTACACACTGTCGCCACGTCTGGGCTCACTAATTCTGTGGTATAAGCAATTTCACCCAAGTGGTTAGCGCCGAGCTCTATCACCGCGTATTCATCATCTTCACTTAAGCGCAATAGCGTCAACGGTACCCCGATGTCGTTATTAAAATTACCTTTAGTAACAAGGACTTTGCCTTTTTGCGCCAAAATCGCTGCACACATTTCTTTCACTGTGGTTTTACCGACACTGCCAGTAATTGCAATGGTTTTAGGGGCAACGGTTTCAATTACTGCTCGACCAATTTGGCCTAAAGCAATGCGCGTATCTGCAACAACAAACTGTGGTAAATCGATATCTTCATCGTGCTCAGAAACAATAGCTGCAATAGCACCTTGCGCTTTGGCCACATCCAAAAAGCGGTGGCCGTCAAAGTTAGGCCCTTTAAGTGCTAAGAACACCTCACCAGACTGTATTGTTCTGGTATCAGTATTAATATTGGCGACTGCCAAATTCTCCCCGTCGTAAGGGGTTTTTAAGACTGCTGCAAGCCAAGAAAAATCCATCTTGATCATGCCTTTTCCCCTCGTAAAATCGCTGCAACGCATTGCCTATCACAAAAATCAATGCGCTCAGTACCTATAATTTGATAATCCTCGTGCCCTTTCCCCGCTATTAGCACCACACTGTTTTCATCAGCTAGGTCTATCGCGTGTTGAATGGCTAGCCCTCTATCAGGCTGGCAGACAGCATACTCAGGGTGGATGAGTCCTGCCTTAACGTCATCAATGATTAAATTAGGATCTTCACTTCGTGGATTATCGCTGGTGATCACCAGTTTATCTGCATATTTCTCCGCAGCTCGCGCCATTTCAGGACGCTTACCTTTATCTCTATCACCACCGCAACCAAACACACAGATAAGATTACCCGGTACATGTGCTCGCAAGGCTTGTAGTGCAAGTGCCAAAGCGTCTGGGGTATGGGCATAATCAACAATACAGGTAGGCTTTTCAGGGGCACTAAATGGCTGCATGCGGCCTGCAACTGGCGCGAGCTGGCTGCAAGCTTCGCTTAATGCATCAAGACTTGCACCTTGCAATAGTAAAGTCGCAATCGCAGCAGCTAAATTATAAAGATTAAACTCACCATACAGTGGCACATTGACTTCACATTCACCCCAGCTGGTTTTTAATGTCGCTGTTAAACCGTTTGGGTGTGCCGACACGGCATCAAAGAATACGTATTGTTGGTAGCTATGCGCTTCACTCCAGCGACCGTAAACAACCACGGTGTCGTCATTGAATTCAGCAGCCCAACTAGCCCCCACTTCATCGTCAATATTGATGACTTTGTGAGTTGGCGCACAGCGAGTAAATAGTAGTTTCTTGGCTTCTGCATAGCTTTGCATATCACCGTGATAATCTAAGTGATCGCGCGTCAAATTGGTGAAAACAGCCACATCAAAGTCGCACTCATCAACTCGACCTTGCACCAAACCATGGGAAGAGACTTCCATCGCGACTTGATCATATTGTTGCTGTAAAAACGCCAAAATACGTTGTAAATCTACGTTTGACGGCGTGGTGTTTGCCAGCGGAATAAGGCTGTCTGGTTGACCATAACCAAGCGTACCTATCACAGCACCAGCACTACCGGTTAGGCTAGCTAAATTGGCAATCATCGCTGTCGTGGTAGATTTACCGTTGGTGCCAGTAACGCCTGTGAGTTTGAGCTTTTTACTCGGGTATGCATAAAACTGCGCTGCAATTGCCGCCAACTTATCGGCAAGATTATCGATAAAAATCGCTTGCTCTGAGGCAATATTAAGCTCGCTTCCCGTTTCTGCAAGCACACATTTAGCGCCTTGCGCAACGGCACTAGCGGCATATTTAGCACCATCTTGGGCATGACCTTGCAGTGCAACAAAACAATCACCCGGCTCAATCGCTCGACTGTCTATGCGTAGATGCTCAACCTCAACAGCGGCAATATTGACACCATAATCACTGAGTACCAGAGCCAGATCACGCATCGTTATCTGCTCCCGAAATATAAGCTACGCGCTCTTTATCAGGCGCTACATTTAAAATTCTCAGTGCATTAGACATGATTTCAGCAAAAGCAGGCCCTGCGGTTTGACCGCCATAGTAAACATCTCCCGCCGGTTCATTAACCATCACCACAACCGCAAGCCTTGGGTCACTTACCGGTGCAACGCCCGCAAAGTAACCAACGTACTCATCACCATAACCACCCGCCACGGCTTTTTCTGAAGTACCTGTTTTACCAGCGGCACGGTATCCATCAACTTTTACGTTGTGGGCTGTACCACCACGTTCAAATACTGACTCCATCATCTCTACCACGGCATGTGTATCTTGCTCGCTAAAAATACGCTTACCTTCAGGAATTTCATCTTGCTTCACAATTGTGAGTGGTCGCAAGATACCACCGGCTCCAAACATGGCGTAAAGTCTCGCCATTTGTGCGGTACTTACTGATACCGCATAACCATAAGAGAGTGTTGCGATTTCAAAGTTAGACCAACGGCGGTTTGGATAAAATAAACCTGCGCTTTCACCAATCATGTTTGAGCCCGTTGGCTCACCAAAGCCCACTTCTTGGTATAAATTGATAAAGTATTCCTTTGGTAACATTTGCGAGATCTTCGCAACCCCCATGTTACTGGAGATTTTAAGGATCTCTCTTAAGCTCAGCTCACCATTGTTGCGAGTGTCTTTCACCAAGCCACCGCTTAAGTTCATCCAGCCCGGATAAGTATCTATCGTGTCTGTTGCCTTAACTGCACCATAATTTAAACCAGCCAATACCGCTAAAGGCTTTAAGGTTGAACCGGGTTCAAATAGGTCAGTCATAGCACGATTACGACGTTTATAAGGTGCAGCAGTACTTAGGTCGTTAGGATTAAAGCTTGGGCTATTCACCAAAGCTAAAATCTCGCCAGTGTGTACATCAACAACTATCGCCGAACCAGAGGTAGCTTTATAGCTCAGTACCGCCGACTTTAACGCGCGGTAGGCAATGGCTTGGATCCGTAAATCAATACTCAGGTAAACATCTTCTGGCTCGACACGCTGTTCTTCTGAAAGTACTTGTACTTCACGACCTTGCGCATCTTTTCGAATGGTGCGTTTACCAGCCGTACCGGTTAATGCAGAGTCGAACATACGCTCGACGCCTTCAATACCTTTGCCATCAATATCGGTAACACCAATCATGTGCGCGGTTACTTCGCCGCTTGGGTAAAAACGTTTGGACTCGTCAAGCAAGTGCACGCCCGGCAGGCGCATTTGACGAATATAGTTGGCAACAACCGCCGTCACTTGGCGCTTCAAATAGACAAAACGACGGCTTGGGTCTCCCCTAAGCCGTTCATCGACATTTTCTGGTTTAAGTCTGAGCACATCTGCAAGTTCTTTCCACCTGAGCTCATCATCGTACCAAGCTTGTTTCCGTATTTTCAGTTCAGCATCGTTTTGCTCTAACGCTTTATAATCTTCACCTTCTTTACGGGCTTTGCGTAACACTTTTTTGGCAAGTGCCTTATCAATGGCAAGGGGATCTGCATAAACGCTCACAACCGGCACACTCACTGCCAGCTCTTTGCCATTACGGTCGAAGATCATGCCTCGTTGGACATTGAGTTTCTCAACCCGTACGGTGCGCTTATCATTTTCTTCAATGGCCTTATCAGGCTCAATTACTTGCAAAAATGCAGCGCGTGCAACCAGCGTCATAAAAACGGTGAGCATCACGCCGCAAACTAGAGCAAAGCGCCAGGTGATAATAGAATGAGTTTTTTGCTTTTGTTTATTCATGGCAGCACAATCACCTGTTCATCTTTACTGGTTGGGCGTTTCATCTCTAACTGCATCTTGGCTATCTCTTCAATCCTTGCATGCTGGGAGTAAAACTCTTCTTCCACAACGAGATATCGCCATTGTAGGTCTAGCTCATCGCGCTGTTGCAATAACTCATCCTGCTGTATCAATTGCTGGCGAGTTAAATGGGTAATTTGCACTACGGCGAGTGCAGAAATCAAAATCGTAAGTAGCAAGAATGCAGTCAACTTATTCGCAATGATGTAATAGCCTATTTCTACAAATAGATTCGGTTGACGTTGCTTACTTGCATTCATTAGAGCTTCTCCGCCACTCTTAATACTGAGCTTCGCGAGCGTGGATTTTGTGCAATCTCTGCATCGCTAGGCTTAATGGCTTTACCCACTGCCTTTAAGGTGAGATTTTGTTTAAGTTGTTCATCCGTTAAAGGCAGACCTCTGGGTATCGCCTCTCCCTTACTCTGCTTCTTGATAAACTGCTTTACAATGCGATCTTCTAGAGAATGAAACGAGATCACCACTAACCGACCACCAGGTTTTAACACCTCAAGTGACGCTTGCAATGCAGTCTGAATTTCTTCTAACTCACTGTTAATATAAATACGAATAGCTTGGAAAGTACGTGTTGCAGGATGCTTGTGTTTATCTTTGACAGGCACAGCTTCATCAATCAGTTGTGCTAATTGCGCTGTCGTAGTAATCGCGGTGTGCTCGCGCACTTCAATGACTTTACGAGCAATACGAGTAGCAAACTTTTCTTCGCCATACTTTTTGATCACGAATACCATTTCTTCAAGCTCTGCTTCAGCTAGCCACTGTGCAGCGCTGCGACCTGAATCAGGATCCATACGCATATCTAGTGGCCCATCTTTCATAAAGCTAAAGCCACGGTCTGCATCATCAAGCTGAGGGGAAGACACACCAATGTCCAACAAGATGCCATCAACCTGTCCTAAGATACCGGCTTGTTCCGCGACAGATTTAATTTGCGAGAAGCGGCTTCGCGCTATAGAGAAACGCGCATCATCGGCAAACTTTTCAGCCGCCTTAATTGCTTGAGGATCTTGATCTATGGCTTGTAAACGCCCAGTCGACAATCTTTTGAGGATTTCACCTGAGTGCCCACCACGACCAAATGTCCCGTCGATATATATACCTTCAGGGTTAATTGCTAGGGCATCTAGGGTTTCGGTCATTAATACCGAAATATGCTTAAACTCTTCGCTCATTAATTTGTTTACCCCTACAAGGAAAAGTTTTCCAGTTCAGGGCTTTCCTCAAAGTTTCCTGAGTGTTCAATTTCGGTATCTGCCTGCATTTGCTGATACCAGCGTTCTTCGTCCCAAATTTCAAATTTATTGAGTAACCCAACTAGCATGATCTTTTTGCCTAATTGCGCATGGGATCGCAATGAAGGCGCCAGTAAAATTCGGCCATTTTTGTCTAGTTGGTATTCTGTAGCATGACCTAGCAACATCCGCTGCCAACGTCTCACTCTGGGATTGGTATTAGAGATGCGACTTAGTTTGGTCTCAATTTCTAGCCATTCGGAGAGTGGGTAGAGCCACAAGCACGGTTCGTTGATCGCAATAGTACAAATAACAGTTCCCTGATCTTCGGACAGCAGCGGTTGACGGTACTTAGTCGGTACCGCAAAACGCCCTTTGTCATCCAAAGCTAGCGAACTTGCACCTCGAAACATGCGTGATCCTATTTCTAAGTTGGTTGATCCAGTTTGATCCACTAAAACCCACTTTTTACCACAGAAGAACAGTCTAGGGCTTGACAAGCACTTTTGTCAAGCTCAGTCGGTACCTTTAACGCCTTTGAAAGCCAGAAAAATCGCGGGATTTGTGGAAGATCATGAATTTTGTGGAAAAAAGTGGAGAGATGAAAAAATGCCATTTTTTTTGGCCAGATAATCACGTCATACTTTCAAATTAGAAATTAAAAATTCCATTTGTTAACCCTTGCTTAAGGATGCTTTTGCAGCTGAATTATTTATGCAAATTTGCTTGATTGTCCCTACTCGATTCGGTATCATTCGCGCTCTCTGATCAGCTCCATAGGTGGGATTATTCTGAAATCTTCAATACAGTTTCGATTTTATCGCTTACTCGTTCTACTGTGCTTGCCATGTCTGATCATTATTTTATTTCTATTATGTGAGCAACGTCAGCAGGCATTAACACAACAGTCACAACAGGCGCTGCATTACGCCAAACAAGTTGCGGCGATCCAGCAGGTAGAACTCGCAGATACAGAACAAGTGTTACAGCAACTGTCGACCCGTATTGATCATCTTACGGTAGAGCACGGTAAGTGCCCGCCGCTGCTTTATCACGCGATGCTGCTCAGCCCCAACCTAGCTAACCTTGGCATAGTTGACGCACAAGGGAACGTACTTTGTACGACGCATCAAGCAGATCAACGCGAGATCAATATCGCCGATCGTGGTTACTTTAAAACCGCAATGCGCACTGCCCAGTTTAGTATTGGTGAGTATCAAATTGACCGCAGCATGCAACGTGCAACAGTCAACTTCGCGCTACCAATTTACGATGATCAGCAACAATTTTTATTTATGCTTGTTGCGGTGAAAGGCTTAACGCATTGGAGCCAGACCCTTGCAAAACTGCCTCTTCCTGTTGGTACTCGGGTAATGATTGCCGATGCTAAAGCGCAAATCATTGCGCAATATCCAGCAGCAAATACAGAGCTTGGCCGTGCTGTTAGCAGTTCTTGGCCAAGCAATTTAAGCACGCAGGCGACGCTACTAAACACCCCAGAAGGCAATCGCTTGGTGTATGTAAAGCAATCACTCAATAACAGCAACCGAGCGTTACAAATCTACTTTAGTTTCGATTTTGAGTCCCAGTTGAGTAGCATAGACAAGCGTTTTGCGCTCTTTTTAGGGATCTTCTTTGTGCTTGTATGCATTTTGTTTTGGCAAACCCATTGGCAATTAAAACAACAGCTTTTAAAACCGCTTAGTGCACTCAAGCATGCTATTGCAAAGCTTGAATCGGGCAAGCAAGATCCCCGTTTTGATGCAACCAAAGTACCCAGTGAATTTGAGCATATCGCCGAACGCTTCGCTCATATGGCGCAAACACGCCTAGCCGCTGAAGACAATGCAAATCATAGACTTGCCGTTGTAAAAGCCTTGATTAATGCACTCCCCGATAGCTATGTGCGCTTAGATCAGCAGGCTCAGATCTTATCTCGCTATGGTGATTATACCGATAAGGCACAAACGCTGAGAGAGTTACTCCCAGAACATATCTATAAGCGGATCCGAGCAGAACTTGCTCTGCTAAACGATAAAACCTATGTGCAACTCGAGTTTTCTCCAACCAGCAATCAAGTGGTTGAATGTCGCCTGTGCGCCATTGAATCCCATCCTCAGGCGTTGTTGATTTTCCGCGATATTAGCCAACGTAAGCATCAAGAAGAGGCATTAAACCTTGCAGCATTGGTGTACAACAATAGTAGTGAGTGCATGATCATCACGGATGCCAATGGCTTTATCTTGGACGTCAACCTCGCCTTTACGCGTGTAACTGGTTACTCACGCTCAGAGGTGCTAGGTAAGTCCACTGCCATGTTGGGGTCGGGTCAACACGACCGTAGCTTTTACGAGTTAATGTGGCAGCAGCTTAACGAACACGGCCGTTGGCAAGGTGAGATTGTCAACCGTAAGAAAAATGGCGAGCTCTACACTGAATGGCTAACTATTGATAGCGTTTATGATAGCAACCGTGAGATCTATCGCCGCGTCGCGATCTTCACCGATATTACCGAAGTTAAGCGTAAAGATGCGCTGATCTGGAAACAAGCACATTTTGATGAATTAACCGATCTTCACAACCGTGTAGGACTTAAAAAGCACTTAAAAAAGCAGGTTGCCAGCGGACAACAACAAACCGCCGTGCTGTTACTCGATCTCGACAATTTCAAAGATATTAACGACACTTTAGGCCATTATTACGGCGACTTACTATTAAAGTTAGTCGCACAACGTTTAAAGAGTATAGCTCCGCATGCGTTTTTATCCCGCATTGGAGGTGATGAGTTTGTCTTTGTGTTGGAAGATGATGAACACAAAACAACATGCAAAGCATTGGCCTCCCAGATCCAATCTGCACTCAAACAACCTTTTGAGATCAAAGATGAGCAGTGCCATATCACGGCAAGTATGGGGATTGCCACCGCACCAACAGATGGTAATGGTGCAGAAGCCCTATTAAAGGCCGCCGATCAAGCAATGTATCGAGCAAAGCAACAAGGTCGCAATGGCTATGTGATTTTTGACGATACCTTACGCAAAGTCGCGGAATCTAGAATGCAAATGCTCAAAGGTATTCGCACTGCACTGCATAACAATCAATTTGAAATGCACTACCAGCCAATCGTGTCACTTGACGACAATCGCGTCGCCAAAGCCGAGGCCTTGATCCGCTGGCGACACCCAGAGCAAGGCATGGTGAGTCCCGCTGAGTTTATTCCGTTAGCCGAAGAAACCCAGCTCATTCATCATATTGGAGATTTAGCCTTTGCGCAGTCTGTTGACACGTTGACGCAACTACAGCACTTAGGCTACACAACACAAATTAGCATCAATGTGTCACCGGTCCAATTTGCCGCTAAAAATTGCACCTTAGCAAGCTGGAGTGACAAACTCACGACGCTTGCGATCCCCCCTGAACACGTGGTTTTAGAAGTTACGGAGGGAATGATGATGCACAATGATAGCCGCACTAAACAACGAGTTGAACGGTTAAAGCAGCAAGGTTTTCAATTTGCGTTAGATGACTTTGGCACGGGTTACTCGTCACTTGCGTATCTAAAACAATTAGATTGTCACTTTGTGAAAATTGATAAGCGCTTCGTCGATGGCATCGCAACCAATGCAGACGATTTAACCCTGTGTGAAACCATTATTTTGATGGCCCACCGCCTTGGCTTAAAAGTCATCGCTGAAGGCGTTGAGACCGCGACCCAGCATCAGCTATTAAAACAGGCTGGATGTGATTTTGGTCAGGGTTATTACTATTCAAAACCGCTACCACAACGCGAGTTTCTGACCTTAATGACGGAAAAAAGCCACATTGCTGTGGCTTAACTGAAGTTACTTAAATCTAGGTGCTTGGTTTATTCAGTTAAACCAAGTGCAGTCATCATTTTGTTTGCAACATCCACATGGTGCTGCATGGTTGAGAACTGCTTAGTTACGCCTGCAGGACCGAAAGTATAAACCGGTACTGGCGCAGCCGTATGCGTACCAGTACCCCACACTACGCTTTGCTCTGAGGCAATCGCGCGAGCGATTTTTCCAGTGTAGTCTTCTTTGGCGTATACGTAGAAGTCACCGAAGTCCTCAAACGCAGGGATCATCGTTGCATCTTTATCGTCATAGACACTTTGACCAACCTTCTCTGCATTATCTAGCGTCACCGTGTAAGCCGTCATATCTTCAATGGTCGCTTTCCAAGTTGGACCCGATACATTCTCATAGGCTTCATCAGGCGCAGCTTCAGCAAGAATATCGAAGAAGGTGCCTGTCTGCGCGTAGAGCTTGTCTAGTTGCGCAAGCGGGCCAAAGTTAAACTTAGGATGATATTCTTTAGCAACACCATTTACGTACATACCATCGCCCGACAGTGTTTGTGCTTCAGGACGCTCATGCTTTGAATAACTAAAGCCAAAACTACCCGTTTCATGGTCTGCGGTCACAACAACTAGTGTATCGTTGCGATCTTTTACCCATTCATGAACAGCTTCAACGGCTTCATCAAATTTAAGCAGCTCGTTTAACATCCAACCTGCATCGTTTGCGTGACCCGCCCAGTCAATTTGACCGCCTTCAATCATCAAGAAAAAGCCATCTTCATCTTTAGACAAGATATCAAGCGCTTTCACCGTCATTTCTTTTAATGAAGGCTGAGTACAGCTGTTGCTTTGTTGACAAGCTTTGTAAGCAATAGCGTCACTCATACCAGAGTTTGCGAATAGGCCTAGTACTTTTTCGCCTTCAAAACTGCTTAATTGTGCTTTATCAAAAGCAAGGCCATAACCATGTTGCTCTTTTGCTTCAACAACTAGGTTAGTTTCATCGCCACGTTTTGATTTTTTGTATACGCTGCTAGGCATGCCAAGCGCGTCAAGTTGTGCTTTTACTTCAGCGTTATCAGGCGTGCTCTTTGGTACAAATACGCGAGCGCCACCAGATAACATCACGTCAACACTGCCAGAGCGAACTAATTGCTCAGCGATTTCAGCTTCGTATGAACGATGCGGCATATGGGCAGCAAATGCAGCAGGCGTCGCGTGCGTAATACGCGTATCTGAAACAAGACCCGTCGCTTTACCTGCGGCTTTGGCTTTTTCTAAGATAGTCGCTACTTTATTACCATCGGCATCAAGGCCTATCATTTCAGAGCCTGCAGCAAGGCCGGTTGCTAATTGTGTTGCCGAACAAGCAGAGTCAGTCACTAGACTGCCAGTCGCGCCATGTGGTGCGTTCATGGAAAGGCCTAAATGACCACCCGCAGCAAGTTTAGACAGCGCAGTTTGATTGCCTTTGTTTTTATAAGTTGAGTTTGGCGCGCGCTGAGCATACTCTTCAAGTAAGCCAACTTGCTGTGGTCCCATACCGTCACCGATCATAAGGATCACATTTTTTACTTGTGTCACTTCTTGCACTGGTACTTCTTTGATGACTTCAACTTCTTTGATCACCTCAACGGTTTTTGTATCGTCATCACACGCGGTAAGTAGAATTGCAGAGATAGCAACTGTAAGTAACTTTTTATTCATTGTACTGTTCCTGAAACGTAATATTTGTCTGTAAGGCGGGCACAGTCTAGGCGCGTTACATGACTTTTTTATTTCAACAAAGTGACAAAAAATATTTTATTTCACAATAAGTTACAATATAACAGTACAATTCAGATACGAAATCATACGCTATACCAATTGTTATTTAGAGTAATCACTCTCGACCAGAAGCACTGGTAAATAATTTAGAAATGGGTCGACTGGATAATCCAAATACAAAAATGCTCAACAGCACCGTTGCCATTGCCACTTGAGTAATTTGCAAACCATTTGGCAACTCTTCGCTGAGTAGCATTAAGGTTAGCACCACCGAAGCCAATCCCTTGGGTCCAAACCAAGCTAACGTAAAGCGCTCTTTGGTTGTCAGTTCGCCACCTAACAAGCAGAGGAATACCGGGATCAATCTAAACATGGCGGTTGCTAACACTGCGTACACCCAAACCTGCCATTGGGTAACATTTAACAGCACTACACTTGCCGACAAGCCAAATACTATCCAGATCATAAAAGCCGCAAATTCGGCGAGATGCTCCCCTTCTTCGATAAGCTGATCTTTAAACTCATCACGATAATATTTATCAAACAGCAAACCGCTGACAAATGCAGCAATAAAGCCACTGCCATGCAAAGCTTGAGTTACCGAGAAAACTAAAAAAGCGATGCCAACAAAGAGAAAAGGGCTGGTTTTAGACGCAAAGTAATGATGTTGATAGGCGCGTTTAAGTAACCAAATTATCACCCCAGTCAGTAACCCCGCGACAACGAGTGCAATCCCCACTTCACGTATAAAAATCCAAGCAAATGATTCAGTCGTCGCTTGCATTCGCTCAGCTAATACGCCCAGTAAAAACAGAAATACCGGAATACACAGGCCATCATTCAAGCCACTTTCCACATTAATTGCCTCACGTAATCTGGTGGGCACAGACTTATCCTGAATGAAGGTTTTGCATAAAGTAGCATCAGTTGGGGTGATGATCACCGCAATTAAAAAGCAAGCCAACCAAGATAACTGAAATAGCTCATGGGCCACCCAAGCGCCAAATATCATGGTTAATGGCAGCCCGAGTAATAATTTAACCGGTAACTGAAAGCTGTGAGATAACACCCGTAATCGCGTTTTTGCAGCATCGGAAAATAAATAAATCGCAAGCGTCAGCTCAATAATCGGCAACCAAGTCTGTAAGCCATTAATATCTACCGCTAAAGCTTGTTGCCCCCCTTCAATATTACCAAGCACAAAGCCTATCGCCCCGCCCGTTAGCACAAACCACATAGGTGCAGTGAGCTCCGCCCTATCTAGTTGTCGAGCTGTGATGCTATAGATAAAAAGAGAAAGTCCAATCGCCGCAATCGAAGCATAAATCACGTTGCCATTCCTTTACTGAAAACCTGCCGCTGATAACCCGAGTATGACAAATCTTATTCAGTTAAGCCAAACATCTAACAACATCCTCCTATCTCCTATAAAGCGAATTAAACAACAAAGAGCAGTAGGCGCTAGTTAATTTTTCACCTTTGTGTCATCGGAATGTAAAAAACCGTCATTACTCTATCTGCAACAAACTGGACTAGACCAGAAAATTAACCCAAACTTTTGAGAAAAGAGCAATGAAAAAACTAACCCAAATCGCTGCTGCCGTGTTACTCGCCACCAGTCCCAGCTTATATGCTGCGACAGGTAAACTCGTTGGTGTTGTAAAAGACCCACAAAGTAATCTGTCTGGCGCCGTTATCTCGGTAAAAGGCCAAGATGTATCCACTGTGTCTGATTATCGTGGTCGCTTTGAACTGCCAAAACTAGATGCCGGTCGCTACACCCTAGTCGTGAAATATATGGGTTATCAGGAAACTGAACTTCAGGTGGAAGTAACTGATAGCAAAGTCACTACCTTGTCTCCAATCTTATTAAACCACCAACAAGCGATGGAAGAAGTAGTCACGGTTGGGCAAATCTTCCGTGGCGAAATGGCCGCTGCAAATAACCAAAAAAATGCCAGTAATATCAAAAGTATCATTTCTGCTGATGGGATTGGTAAGTTACCAGATAGAAATGCCGCTGAAGCTGTGCAACGTATTCCAGGTGTGTCGATAGAGCGTGACCAAGGTGAAGGGCGCTTTGTTGCAGTGCGTGGTTTACCGTCACAATGGAGTTCGGCCAGCATCAACGGTAACCGCCTTCCAACCGCAGAAGAGGAAACCACCAGCCGCGCCACTGCATTCGACTTTTTTCCAAGCGAATTGATTGAATTTGTGGAAGTGTCTAAGGCTATCACCCCTGACATGGAAGGCGATGCGATTGGCGGTAATGTTAATTTCGTGACCAAAAAAGGCGCTGATGATTTTATCCTCAAAACCAACTTCGCTGTGGGCCAAAATGAGCTGGCCGATGGCACAAACTATTCTGCCAATGTAGTGTACGGCGACCGTCTACTCGACGACAAGCTAGGTTTTATCATTAATGCCACAGCTTGGCAGCGAGATTGGGCAACCGATAACTATGAGCCACGTCGTGGTAACGATGGCTTAGGTATTTATCGCTTAGAGCTGCGTGATTATACCGGAACCCGTGAAACTTATGGCTTAAATGGCTCACTGGAATATCAACTTGAAAACGGCACGCTCAGCGCCAGCGCGCTGTATGGCACACTGATTGACGATGAAACCCACTATAAGCACAGGCTACGTTTTGATAAAGACCGTGCTGAGCTGCAGCATATTCGCAACGAACTCATCACCGAAATGCAAGGCTTTGAAATGGCAGGTGAACATGACTTTGGCTTTGATAAGACGCTCTCTTGGCAACTAGCCACGTACGAAAATGAGTTTCGCTATGGCGACAAACCCAACAGTGAAGACAATAGCTATTTTGTCGCCCGTTTTGATCAAAAAGAGGTTGGATATGTTGGACTTGAAGACCGCGATACCGGTAAAAATTATGCCTACAACCAAGTAGACGGCGGCAGTGACCCTTGGAACGCCATTAGCAATCACTTCCCCTCGGGCTTTACACTCGATCCAAGCAAAATGGGTTTGTCTTGGGTTGAGCTATACAAAGTCTACGTCAACGAAAAAGACAGATTGGTGGCCAATGCCGACTTTGACTGGCAATACAATAACCAGCTAGCCGTTAAGTTTGGGGCAAAATACCGCGATAAAGTCCGTAAAGCTGACTTTGCCGATGAGTTTTACGCTTGGGACAGCGAACAATATGGCGCAGCGCCAACGCTTGCAGACTTTGCCTTAAGCGATCAACCCGGTCGCAGCGATTACTTAAGCGAAGCCAAGTTTGATTATCGCACACAGTTGTCGCAGGTGGCTTCCACCGATGCTCTTGCTCAGTTTTGGACGCAAAATCGCAATAAGTTCAAGCTAGATGCGGGTGAATCAGCACTCATCAGCAATGGTGGAGCGCTGGGCAGAAACTTTGATGTTGAAGAAACCCACACCTCGCTCTACGGTATGGCAACTTACCAAGCCAGTGACAACTGGGAAGTATTAGGTGGCTTACGCGTTACCCGCACCGATACCAAAGTGTCTGGTTACACTTATTTAGCCGACGAAGATAAAGTTGTTGATACCACCAACAGCAATGATTATTGGTCAATATTACCCGCACTACATGTTACTTATCGTGCCAATGACGATACCAATTATCGCCTCGCACTAACTCGCACCTTTGCCCGTCCTGACTTTGGCTCATTAACACCAGGCGCAACTTACCTTGAGCAGGACAACCAGCTTAACTCAGGAAACCCAGCGCTCGACCCTACGTACTCAAATAATCTCGACTTGATGGTGGAACATTATTTTGACCGCGTTGGCTTGGTCTCTGCGGGGGTATTCTACAAAGATATCCAAGACCCAATCTTCCAAGCCACCAGCGTTGGCAATTACAACGACAAGCAAGGCGTGACCATCATCCGTCCTGAAAACGGCGATAGCGCTTGGCTTGCGGGCATTGAACTGGCGTTTAACCGCGACCTTGGTTTTATTTCTGACAGTTTGAGCAACTTTGGGGTAATGACCAATGCGACCTTTATGGATTCTGAAATGCAGATCCCAGAGCGCACAGAAAAAGTAGCCATTCCACGTCAGGCCAATGAGCTTTACAACTTTACGCTGTATTACGACGACACTCGTTTTGCCGCTCGAATAGCGCTTAATCATAAAGGTGCTTATATCGAAGAGCACGGTGGTGATAGCCAATCGGATAGCTACTATGGCGCCAATACCAGCGTCGACTTTACAACGTCATACCAACTTAACGAACAAACGTTAGTTTACCTAGAGCTAAGTAACCTCACCAATGAAGCATTGCAGTACTACCAAGGTGAGCAAGGTCGTCCATTACAGGTGGAATAGTATGGTATCCGCGGCATGGTCGGCATTAACTACCAATTTTAGTACCAATTTAATTGATTAAGCCGATTGGTATACACCGGTTGACGGGCAATCCACAAAGGATTGCCCTCGAATTACCGAGGATCCTATGATGTTGCAGATCACCCTATTTAACGCCCGCCCGCGCTGGTTAAAGGACGCCCAAGGTATCGGCTTTGTACTATTCGCCGCGACCAGTGCGTTTATGACTTACTTTTGTATGTACGCCTTTCGTAAGCCATTTTCGGTCAATACCTATGAAGCCTTTGATGACCCGAGCTGGGTTGTTAGCTTTAAAATTGCTCTGATCCTTTCGCAAGTGTTTGGCTATCTATGCGCGAAATTTATCGGCGTTAAAGTGATTGCTGAAATGCAGCATCATTATCGCGGCCGAGCGATTCTGGCCATGATTTTAGCCGCCGAGCTCGCACTGGTGCTATTTGCCATCACTCCTACGGGCTGGAATCTGGTTTGGCTGTTTGCCAATGGCCTCTCCCTTGGCATGATCTGGGGTTTGGTTTTTAGCTTTTTAGAAGGTCGTAAAACCACCGAAATCTTAGGTGCGGTACTCAGCGTGACTTTTATTCTTGCCTCTGGATTGGTCAGAACCGTGGGCAAATGGCTGGTGAGTGAACTCAATGTGCCTGAACTGTGGATGCCAGCGGCAACCGGAGCGATTTTTCTACCACTCCTTGTACTTAGCGTTGCTTGTCTCAATAGCATTCCTGAACCTACACAAGAAGATGAACAATTACGACAAAAGCGCGCGCCAATGGATGGCAAAGCACGGCTGGCGTTTTTTAAACAGTATTGGTTTGGAATAACCGTACTGGTGCTTAGCTTTTTACTCTTTACTGGCTTTCGTGACTTTAGAGATAACTTCTCAGCCGAGATCTGGCAGGCCTTAGGTTATGGGCAAGAACCCGCGATTTTTGCTTATGCCGGGATCCGCATCGCCTTTATCGTGCTCATTGCGCTTGCCGCATTGGTGTTAATTAAAAATAACCGCATCGCATTTTTCGCCAACCATGGCTTTATCTTACTTGGGGCTTTACTACTGGCTGGCAGCACCTATTTATACCAAACCCAAAGTCTCGATCCTAAAACGTGGATGGTGCTGCTGGGGGCTGGTCTTTATATCAGTTATATCCCCTATAACTGCTTTTTGTTTGACCGCATGATCTCAGCGGTTGGATCGACTGCGAACGCCGGTTTTTTGATTTATCTGGCGGATTCGGCGGGCTACATCGGCTCAGTGGGCATTTTGCTCTATAAAACTTTTGCCACACCTGAGCTCAGCTGGCTGCACTTTTTTACCATGGCCTGCTACTGGGTAGCGTTTATCGCAAGCGCACTCGTAGTGAGTTCAATTATTTATTTTGCCGTGAAATTAAAGCGACCACGTAAGGCGTCAACGCAAGTACGCGCCACGGCACTTTCATCACATATTTCCTAGCTAGGAGTCATAACAACATGAAACACATTGAAGCGTTAATTTTGGATTGGGCAGGTACTGTGGTCGACTATGGTTCGATTGCCCCCACCAGTATTTTTGTTGAAGCATTTAAGCAAGCGTATCAATTTGATATTTCCTTGGCTGAAGCGCGCGGTCCGATGGGAATGGGTAAATGGGATCACATTAATACCTTGCTACAAATGGAGAGCGTCCGCACCCGCTGGATAACGCAATTTGGTCAGGCACCGAGTACGGCAGATGTTGACCATATTTATCAAACCTTTATGCCGCTCCAACAAGCAAAAGTCGCCGACCGAGCTGCCCCCATTCCGGGCGTGCTTGCGGTGATCAAACGCTTGCAACAACAAGGCGTTAAGATTGGTAGTTGCTCTGGGTATCCCAAGCCTGTGATGGACGTATTAGTGCCTGCCGCTGCCGATTATGGTTATCAGCCAGATTGTGTGGTTGCCAGTGATGAATGTGCGGCAGGCTCTCGCCCAGGCCCTTGGATGGCGTTAGAAAACGTGCAAAGACTTGGGATTAATCGCGTGTCTGGGTGCGTAAAAGTCGATGACTCCGCGCCGGGAATAAGCGAGGGATTAAATGCCGGCATGTGGACAGTTGGACTTGCTTTAACGGGTAATGCGGTGGGGCTTAGCGAAGAAGAATGGACGGCACTCGGTCACGAAGAGCAAAGTGCACACTCACTGAGTGCTTATCAGCAGCTTGGCGAAGCCGGTGCGCACTATGTGATTGATTCACTAGCGGACATCGAAATGGTCTTGGTGGATATTTCTGCTCGTATCGCCCGTGGAGAGCGCCCGTAATGCGTTTTCAGCCTTTTTGGTTTGATGAAGCAATCGCTCAAGCCGATATTGAAGCCGCAGCAAGCGCGCCGTCTCATGGCGCGTTAGATACCCAAGTTTGTATCATAGGTGGCGGCTTTACTGGCCTTTGGACAGCCATAACGCTGAAAAAGCAAAAACCTGAGCTAAATATCGCCATCATTGAAAAGGACCTCTGTGGACAAGGTGCTTCGGGTCGTAATGGCGGAGCTATGCTGACATGGTCGACTAAGTTTGCCAGCTTAATTAAAGAGTTTGGCTTAGAACAAGCCTGCTTTTTAGTGCGCCAGTCGGAGCAGGCCGTTCATGATATTAAAGCCTTTACCAGTAAACACGGGATTGAATGTGATTGCCGCATTGATGGTACTTACTATACGGCTTCAAATCACAGCCAGCGCAATGCCTTTGGTCCCATTACCACCCTACTCGAGCAACACCAGCTTAATGCGTGGCAAACACTGGATAAAGCGCAGTTGCAAGCCACTGGCTCTAATGCCAACCTTGCTGGAATTTACTCCCCCCACGGGGGTAGCGTTCAACCCGCCAAGCTTGTGCGTGGACTGATGAAGGTGGCAAAAAAACTTGGGGTCAAGGTATTTGAACACACCCGCTACTTAAAGCACCAAGGCCAAGACACGCTAACCATTACCACAGACAAAGGCGAGATCAGAGCCAATCAGCTGGTATTTGCCGTTAACGCTTGGCTGCCAAGCTTATTGCCGCAGTTTTCTCGCAGCGTAGTGTTGGTTTCGAGCGATATGGCGATCACCCCCCCTGCGTCTGAAAAGCTTGCAGCAATGAGGCTGAACCACGGCGCTCCGGTGATTGATGCACGCATTTTTGTGAATTACTACCGCACCACCTCAAGCGGTCGATTAATGCTTGGCAAAGGCGGAAATTATTTTAGTTTCAATAACCAAGTGAGAGACACCTTTCACCGTGCTAGCCGTTATCAAGCCATTCTTGAACGCTCATTTAGCCATTTCTTTGCACATCATCAGCTCGAGATTGAAAGAACCTGGACCGGACCTTCAGACCGAAGTGTCTCTGGCATGCCTTTCTTTGGTCATTTAAATGGTCAAGCTAATGTGTTTTATGGCAGTGGTTACTCGGGCAACGGCGTGGTGCAATCCTATTTAGGTGGACAAATTTTAGCGAGTCTACTGCTTAGTCAACATAACGACTGGCGTCATTGCGCCTTGGTCAACCAAACGCTTAAACAGTTTCCCGTCGAGCCATTTCGCACCGCGGGGGCCTTCATGGTGAGAAATGCCATTCGCCGTAAAGAAAGCGCTGAGGATAACAACACGCCACCGCATAAACTCGATGTTTGGCTAAGCAAGCTTAGTGGCAGCGCAGCAAAATTAGACTCGAACGTAAAGCAGGAATATATAAAGTGAATGCCATTACACAAATAAAACAGCTATTCGAGCAATATGGTCACGCGACCTATGACGAGGCATGCAGCCAAATTTACCATGCCGAGCAATGCGCCACCCTCGCGAAAGAAAATGGTTATGATCAAGCGACCCAAATCGCCGCATTTTTACATGATATTGGCCATTTTGTTGCTCAGTCTCAGCATAACCCCGACTTTACCCCGCAAGGATATAGCAATCATGGCGATTTAGGGGCAGATCATTTAACTCAACTTGGTTTTGACCGCGCGGTGACAATACTGGTGCGCAAACACGTGGATGCGAAACGCTATCTGGTCAGTATGGATAAGGAGTATTACCAAACGCTCTCTCCTGCCAGCCAACTGACTCTAGCAAGACAAGGCGGAAAGATGAGCAGCGAAGAACTTGCGGCATTCTCCAAGCTGCCAGAATTGGACGCCATTATCGCGCTGCGTCGTTTTGATGATTTAGGGAAAGATCCGAGTTTAAGCGTCTTGCCTAGTCGTTATTGGTTTAGCCAAATAGAAGCCTATTTGGCGAGATAGGCCAATCTGAGTTTACAAGCCCAGAATTATAAAGGTTTATCCTGTCATAAAACGATAGTAAGCTTGTCACAAAAGGTTTTATCGACTCAATTATGCTGCTTTATCAACGTATTCGAAACCATATCCAAGCGCTGCTAGCCGCTGGCAGCATGACGCCCGGTGCCAAGTTGCCTTCAGAACGTGCGCTGCAAGAAACATTTAGCTCAACACGGATCACCGTCCGTGAAGCCCTTGCACGACTAGAAGCCGAAGGACTTATCTTTAGCCAAAAGCGTCGCGGCTGGTTTGTCACGCCAGAAAAGCTCAAATGGCATCCAGCTAAAAAAGTGAACTTTAACCACCTTGCCATTGAACAAGGCTTTACACCAACAACTCAAGTAGTCGCAATTAATGCCCCTTCCACAGAGCCTGAGTTTAGCCACTCTCATTTTAACGGCCAACCGGTGTATGAATTAACTCGAGTACGCGCGTTAGATGGTCGCGCAATAATGATGGAACAGATCTATTGTGCGGCCGAGCGCTTTGCCGACTTACACAACCAACCACTGAATGGTTCTATCACAGAAGTAATGTCGACTCACTACCAAGTTGACGTCAGCTTTGAACAGTGCGTGATAAGCGTCACCGTACTACCCGATGACGTTGCCGACAAATTGGAAAAGAACAGCGGCGCACCTTGCTTAAAAGTACTGCGCGCCCGCTATGATGCCGAGCAAGCATTGGTGGATTACAATATTGAATATTGGCTCCATGACGCCATAGAGATGATTGTTGAAGGCGTGTAACTCCCGTACCCGTAGGTCGTGCTTTAGCACGACAACCTTTCCAGAGCTACTGCCACGTCAAAAACACCTTCATTAATTCTATCTTCTACGTCTACATACGAGTTAGTGGTGGAATACTCGGGCTTGCGAAGAAAGAGAGTTAGCTCTCTTCTTCAAAACAAGCCACTTCCTCACCATATTGCTCGTCAACTCCGATAAATTTAGCTTTAAGCAGCTTTGCCGAATAATTAATGATGTCATCATCCAAACCGCTTTTTGTAGAGCTAGATACAGTACTAACGTTCCCTTCTAAGTCTCTAACTGGTCTCAAGAATACTCTGCCATCAAAGTTTTTACGTGCATGGTAATGTGTAGCCATATGCTTATCCTCTGTGTGATTTTTAAGCATTATATCATCTTTAAATGATAAAAACTGGCGAGTGCTTTTACGTTAAAAGCCTGCCCAGACATTTCCAATATCATCCTTGATTTATTACCTTAACTGCATTGTTATTACGCAATGGCGGTCTAATCTATATTGCATTAAAGAATATTTAGGTTATGCAATTAAATGTTAAGGCAGATATTCGTAGATAGCGACATAGGTTCACTTCTTAACACAGTTTGTACGGGTAAATATGCGATTAAGGATAAGTATCTAATTAGCCAGCTCGCTTACACTCCCTTGTCGCTTAAAGAGCATAATTTGCTAAGACTTCACCAGCTAATAGATGATAAAGGCGAAGTGTATCGCAAGTGGGTTTTACCAGCGGCCTATAGTCCAACAAGAAAGATCGCATTATCGAAGTGCCAGAAGTGTTTTGCCAAGCACTGGAGCAATACCTTGATTGGTACAAACATCAAGAATTACCAGCGAAATACAGGCACAATTTAGGTACTTAGAGAGGTTTTAGTAAGTACGCCCCTGCTTTGCTTAATGATCGACTTAACGAGTTTGCAATGAGCTAACGAACTGTTAAAAAAGGCATTAATAAGCAGCCTACTAACTTACGAACCAAAGTTAATACGCAACTTAAAAAGGCTGGCTTTGATTGGGCTACAGCAAAGACTTTTGAAGGCTCTCTTATCATTCATTTAGCAAAAGATGTAGATCATGGCGTGGTGGCTGATTTGTTTGGTTTCAGTTCGCGGTAGGTGATAGCCGATAAATACAATGGTAATTTATTGCAGCTATCAGACGCTATCAATAGCGTATACTCAAGAATTAAAATAACAGGATATTGATAAATGTTTCTCTTGAAAAATACACAAATTTTTATTGTATGTATTAGTTTGATTATTATAGGAGCAATTTTTGAACCGTTGATAAGTCAGCCCATTTTTAGCCTAATAAGTTTACTTTCTGGTATTGGAGGAATAGTAGGAGGTGTATGTGCCGTGTTTGCATTTTTTCAATGGAGGGAGCAAGTTCACCACGGGAAAAAACTTGATGTTTTAGAGGCGCTGGAAAAAGTTCATTTAACTGGCTCAAGCCTTGATATGGCCGTAGGTTCAATGTATTTGGATATGATGAACTTCGCGGAAAATGAGGGTGAGGATGTTAAAAACCAATATAAAGAAAGATATAAATTGTCGCATAGAAGATATCTAAAGGGTGTTGATAAAATCAACTTACTACATGCAGAACTCTTAGTTAAATCAAGGTTGCTTGAAGTAATTAATCAGGACCATAAGGTACATATTTTAATGACAAACGTAATATCAGTAGGCAAAGAAATAACTCTTGCGAAGATTCCAGAATCTCTCCAGACAGGTGATGAGGCAAGAAGAATCGTTGGTTTCATATTTCATCACTTTGGAAATAATAATAATAAAGTATGTTCTGAATACAGGAATTACCTGCATAATTCATTGAAATAAACGTTTACTGTAAGGATTAACGATGTACAAGTTTTATAATGTTGAAATAGGTTTAAGCGGAACTGGGTATACAACGACATCATTTAAACAAGAGTTGTTTTTTGGGCATGAGGCCACAGCACTTGTAAGAAAGCTCTGGCTAGGCATTCAGGCTGATGGCGACCAAAAAAGCTACATCAAAGTTATCGGGCAAGACGGGTATGTTGAATGGTCTTGCACATCGATAAACAACCAAGATATAGATGATATTAAATTGCCAACACCATTTGATCCTGATAACACAATGAGCAAGAAAAAGCACAAGAGGCTTTAACCGAAGAGGCAGCTGTTCAATGATGAGGAAGAGCGCGAGGCGCTATAGAACAAGCTACGATAGCTAATTAGCAACTAGATTGGAAATCATACCATTACTTACGTCGTATTTACTTCGTACACCGGAAACTTTCCGGCTTTTGTAAGCAACTCGATGATCTATGATTTGGTAAAACGTGATTTTTCTTAGTTAGCTTCCTGCTTTAATGAGTGCAGAAGGCTCCAATTATACATGTCTCATTTTATGGGAAGGTGACAGCCCAGATTAGGCCATCGTTAACACAATTGAAGATTCGCTATTCATTTATTTAGCTAAAGGGGTGTAACCCCCTTAACCCATCGCCGCGTAAAGCGGCTCCTACTCTGACGGTTTACCAATACTTTGCTTCAGAAATAGCTTTAAGTAGTCCGCTAATATCTGCGGCATACACTTCGCCAATATTACCGATCCTAAAGCAATCTGCATTTGATACTTTACCGGGGTAAATCACATATCCTTTTTGCTTCAATACTTCATAAAAGCGCTTAAACTCATAGCTTTCGTCACTTGGTGAATAAAAAGAAGTGATAATAGGTGAGTGCATGGCTTCTGGTAACAAGGCTTCAAAACCAAGAGCTTTCATGCCGCTAACGAGTTGTTTTTGATTTTCACTGTAACGCTTAAATCGTGCAGAAGCGCCTCCCTCTTGCGCCAATTCTTCTAGTGCCTTGGCAAATGCTCTGACAACATGCGTTGGCGAAGTAAAACGCCATTTACCATGGTGATTTTCCATGGTTTTCCACTGGGCGTGAAGATCCAGCGAGAGTGAACGTGCTTGTCCTTCAGAGGCAACCAGCAGCGCCGTTTTTGCGATCACAAAGCCAAAACCTGGAACACCTTGAATACACTTATTTGCTGAGCTGATGAGGATATCAATTTGCCACTCGTGCATATCCATCTCAATGCCGCCAAAACTGCTCATGGCATCAAGGATCATGACTTTGTTATGATGTTTCGCAAGCTCCGCTACGCGCTTAGCCGGGTTCAGCATCCCCGTTGTGGTTTCGCAGTGTACCATTGCTACGTGGGTGATCTCAGGGTGTTGCTCAAGCGCTTGTGAGATCTGCTCTAGTTGCGGCAATTCGGTTTCAACAAAGTTGAGCGCTATCACATTAATATTTAGATAATTGGCTATCTCAATAATACGCGCACCATAGGCACCATTATTGATAACCAGTAAAGTGCCAGACTGAGGAATAAAAGTTCCAATAGCCGCCTCTACACTTGCTGTACCACTGCCCTGCATTAAGGTTGCACTGTAGTCGCTGCGATACTGTGGATCTGCAACCGCAATTTCACAAAGCTGCTTGCGAATAACTTGCACCACGCCTTGGTTATATTCATCATCCCAGGTGCACCAGTCTTTCAACATGGCTTCTTTCACGGTGTGGGAGGTACTGAGTGGGCCTGGCGTCAGGAGTAAATAATCGTTGTTCATAACTTGCCTCTAAACTGGTCTATACCAGATTATTTAACCGAGTTTAGGTGACAACGGCATGACAGTTTTATGAAACTAAGATTGATGTAGTAATGATGCTCAATGAAACCTCGCCTTTACCCTAAATGGCAAAGGCGAAGAGAGCCAACAGAGGCTCTGGTTGTTCTCCCGAGTTTAGGTTATTTAACCTGAACTCAGGATAAGAATTTAGGTTATTTATAACCGTTTGGATTATTGCTTTGCCAGCGCCATGTATCTTGCATCATGGCATCCAATCCACGCTCTGCATGCCAGCCTAATTCAGATTTGGCTTTTTCAGGCGCAGCATAACAGGCGGCAATGTCGCCATCGCGACGCGGTTTAATGTCATACGGTATAGCTTTGCCCGCTGCCTTTTCAAACGCGGTAACCATCTCTAGTACCGAGTAGCCATTGCCGGTACCTAAGTTATAGATATGCGTGCCTGCCGCTACTGCGATTTTCTCAAGTGCTTTTAAATGGCCAATAGCAAGGTCAACCACATGAATGTAATCTCTCACGCCCGTACCATCTTTGGTGTCATAGTCGTTACCAAAGACGCCCAAACTCGCCAGTTTACCAACAGCAACCTGTGAGATGTAGGGCAGTAAGTTATTGGGAATACCATTTGGATCTTCACCAATTAGTCCCGACTCGTGTGCGCCAACCGGATTAAAGTAACGCAAAATAGCAAAGGCCCAACGTGGGTCTGATTTAGCAACATCCTGAAGTACCATTTCAACCATCAGTTTTGACGTACCATAAGGATTAGTTGTGCCACCTACAGGGAAATCTTCACGAATAGGAAGGCTGGCAGGATCTCCATATACCGTCGCTGATGAGCTAAAAACTAGCTTAAATACACTGGCGTCACGCATCGCATCAAGGAGCGTTAACGTACCTTGGACGTTGTTTTGATAATACTCGATTGGCTTTTTAACCGACTCTCCAACGGCTTTTAAACCGGCAAAGTGGATGACTTCTTCAATATCATATTGCGCGAATACACTATCAAGAAATGCCTTATCAAGAATATCACCTTGATGGAATGCGGCTTCCTTTCCTACTATCTCAGCGACTCTATGTAATGAAGTCTGCTGAGAATTGCTTAGATTATCTACGACCACTACCTTTTTGCCTTGCTGTAGCAGCTCTAATACAGTGTGAGAGCCAATATAGCCTGCGCCACCTGTTACGAGAATCGTCATATCTATTCCTATGGTTGTTGTCTGTGCATTGCGTTTAACATGCAATTTAATGTATCGCTATCAGTCTTCACTGTGGCATACAAATGCCAGCTTGTTATCAAAAAAGCTCAAGCGAGAAATTGAAGTCTGACAGTAACTTCTTAAGTTTCTTAATAAGTGGACTTTTTTAGGCGCGTTTAAATCTCGGTAATAAATCTTGTTATCCAATGAGTACGCCACTTTGTTATCATCCAACCAGGTATAATCTTGCACCTGACTGGGAAGAGCAAAAAATCGCTGAATATGATCGCTCTCTCTGTGGTAGGTTGCGAACCACATCAAGCCATTGACTTGATAAGTAAAAGCAAATACGTCACGCGCACGGTTGTAAGACAAAGTTCGACCAATATCTTCGGCAAGAATTTGTGGTAAATGACCGTTAATATCTGTGTACTGTAAGGTATGCGGAGCACTTTCAGTCGCACCTAAAATAAACATAATCAGACCTTGGTTGCTCCCCCAAGCATGATATCCAACAGGTTCAATATGCTCAAAAACACGACTTGGTTTTGTCGCCTGATCAAACGGATAAAACCACAATTTTTGCTTACCGGATCCCTCAACCACAATCGTCGTTAACCCTTCCCCATTAGGATGTAGTGTGGGTGAATACTCGGAGACAGGGGATTGCGTGAGGTTGGTTGTGTTTTGGCTTTGCAAGTCGTAAAAAAACAGGTCCGTTTGGCTATTGCCATCAGCGCTTACTTCCGCGGTATAGTAAACCCCAGAATCAGTCACTAGCGGCTGATTAAAATATGCGGTGTTTTCAGTAATTGGTTTAGCACTGAAATGTTCACCTAATTCAGCTAGCCAAATTTGGCTTTTGGGCATGGCTGAATACGCAGGTAAACAGGACGCGAAAGCGAATAGACAAACTGCGAGCTTCACACGCATTGAAATGGGCATGGACGTTCCTTTGATTTTTCATTGTAGTTATATCACCCCGCTATGATACCCAACACTCGCCCTCAAGCAAAGCTTGCCAAAAACTTTGCTTCGCGTAACATCGAATTAACGGATGATGAAAGCTAAGGCAGATTTATGTCAGACAAACACCCTATTATCGCCATTACTGGTAGTTCAGGCGCAGGCACTACAACAACGACAAGCGCGATAAAACACATATTCCGCAGTCTTAATACCAAAGCCGCCTATGTCGAAGGCGATAGCTTTCATCGCTACACTCGCCCAGAAATGGATAAGCTGCGTCGCGAAGCGCTGCAAGAAGGTAAGCACATTAGCTACTTTGGTGAAGAAGCCAATGACTTCGGCGCATTAGAAAGCCTGTTCAAAAGCTATGGCGAAACCGGCAATGGCAAAGTCCGTCGCTACCTTCATACGTTTGACGATGCCGTGCCATTCAATCAGCTACCGGGCACTTTTACTCCTTATCAAGAACTAGAACAAAACACCGATATGCTGTTTTATGAGGGACTGCACGGCGGTGTCGTGACCCCAGAATATGATGTGGCCAGCAACGTTGATTTATTGATTGGCATGGTGCCTATCATCAACCTTGAATGGATCCAAAAGCTCATTCGCGATACCAATGAGCGCGGCCACTCCAAAGAAGCGGTCATGACATCGATTGTACGCTCAATGGATGACTACATTAATCACATCACTCCCCAGTTTTCTCGCACGCATATTAACTTTCAACGCGTGCCCACCGTGGATACTTCTAACCCATTCAGTGCTAAAGACATACCATCATTAGACGAAAGCTTTGTGGTTATTCGCTTTCGTGGCATCGAAGATGTTAACTTTCCTTACTATTTACAAATGATCGAAGGCAGCTTTATGTCTCGCGTAAACACGTTAGTTGTGCCGGGTGGAAAAATGGGATTGGCAATGGAGTTAGTACTGACTCCACTTATCAAAGAATTATTAGTAAAGAAACGTGCCCTTGAGAATATGGCACCAGTCGATTTACCGATTTAACCCAGCTGATGTTTTGATTAGGAATAATAGCTTCCTTGCATCGCTCCATATCACACTTTACACTGACGCCTTTTAGGGCATCACGAGTAGTTGTTATATGGACGTGCTTACCATTTTAGTGGGGTCTAAAAACCCAGTAAAAATCAATGCTGCAAAAACCATCTTTGCGCAGTACTTTCCCAATGCAAAAATTGACTGTCAGGGTATCTCAGCGCCGAGTCTCGTTGCGGATCAGCCTTTAGGTGAACAAGCCACCCGCGAAGGCGCAGAGAATCGTGTTACTTACTTACAGCAACATCATCAAGCCGATTTTTATTGTGCCATGGAAGGAGGTGCTGCCAAATTTGAATACGGTGCAGCTACTTTTGCTTATGTCGTCATTGCGGATAACCGTCGTACAAGTGTCGGCCGTAGTTGTAATTTGCCTCTACCGGCATCGGTCTATACACGCCTTGAACAAGGTGAAGAGCTAGGGCATGTAATGGATGACCTGTTCAACACCACTAATATCAAGCAACAAGGCGGTGCTATAGGTTTACTAACCAACCATCTTGCCACCAGAGAAAGTAGCTACACGCAAGCCTTATTGCTCGCGATGGCGCCCTTTAATCACCCTGAGATGTATTTATAATGCCGAACTACACACATATTTTATTTGATGCTGACGAAACCTTATTTAGCTTTAATGCCAAACTTGGATTGCAAACGCTGTTTACTCAATATGACGTTGTGTTCACTGACGAGGACTACGAAGAATACAACAGCTTAAATGCGCCACTTTGGGTGCAGTATCAAAATGGTGAGATTGACGCAAAAACACTTCAGGTAACGCGCTTTAGCCGCTGGGCTGAAAAACTCGATATCGCGCCTGAAATACTCAATGCGGGATTCTTGGCAGCGATGGCTGAAATTTGCCAACCGTTACCAGGGGCTAAAGCCTTGCTCGACAGCCTGAAAGGCCAATGTACTTTGGCTATTATTACCAATGGATTTGCCGCGCTTCAGCAAAAAAGATTGGAACATACTGGCCTTGTGGATCGTTTTTCTGAAGTGGTGATCTCTGAGTTGGTGGGTAAAGCCAAACCAGATCCGAGTATTTTTGCGCATACGTTAGCGCTGTTGGGGAACCCTGATAAATCCAAAGTATTAATGGTTGGCGACACACCAGCGAGTGACATTTTAGGCGCAAATCGCTTTGGGATTGATAGCTGTTGGTTAAAGCATGATGGCAAAGTCTGCCCCGACCATATCAAGCCAACCTATACCGTAGAGTCTCTGAGAGAGTTGCAAGGGATTTTAATGGGGTAATACCCTGTACAATTGTGTGGGAGTAAGCTGACTTTGCGGGTTTTAAAAGCTCGCCGAGTAAATCGGCTCCTACCAAAGGTAGCGCTGTGTGGGGCATGCTGACTTTGCGGGTTTTAAAAGCTCGCCGAATAAATCGGCTCCTACCAAAGGTAGACCTGAGCAGGAGCAAGTTTACCTTGCGAGCTCTTAAAACTTTTGAAGATGCGCCGCAAAGCCGGCACTTATCAAGTGATTAAAGTGCTGAGCGCTGCCTTAACACTTCAAATAAACACACACCGGTCGCAACCGATACATTTAAACTAGACACGCTACCTACCATCGGGATCTTAACCAGTTCATCGCAATGCTCTCGAGTTAAGCGGCGCATGCCATCACCTTCAGCGCCCATTACAATGGCCATAGGCCCAGTCAGGTTTGCATCAAAAACAGCTGTATCGGTTTCACCTGCAGTACCCACAACCCACACACCGGCTTCTTTAATATCACGCAATGTGCGAGCAAGATTGGTTACTTGGATAAGCGGAACCGTTTCTGCAGCGCCACACGCTACTTTTCTTGCAGTGCCGTTTAGCTTTGCAGACTTATCCTTTGGTACGATAACACCATGTACACCTGCTGCATCCGCACTACGCAGACATGCACCTAAGTTATGAGGATCCGTTACCCCATCAAGTACCAAGAAAAATGGTGTGGTTTCTCTTTGAATGATCTCATCAAGATCTTTTTCATTGTATGCGCGCGCCGCTTTAACATTGGCAATAATGCCCTGATGTTGCTCACCATTCGCTTTGTTATCAAGCGCTTTTCGCTGCATAAACTGCACTGAAATACCAAACTTACGGGCATCGTTTACGACTTGATTTAAACGCTGATCTTCACGTCCCTTTAGTGCATAAATTTCTAAAAAGCGCTCCGGCGCGTTATTCAAAATGGCTTCGATTGAATGAAAGCCAAAAATTAATTCGTTACTCACGTTAAAGCTCCCGCTTTATAATCTATTGCGCTTTTTTGCTACGATTTCTTTCGTTTTTACCTGGGCGTTTTGCTTTACCCTTTGCCGCTTTGGCTTTTTTACTCGTCGATTTTTTCTTCGACTTCAGCGTGCCTGCCTTTTTCGCCTGTTTGAGCTCACCCTTAGGGGTCGTTCTTTTGCGCTTTTTGGCTTTGTCATCGCCTTTATTATCTTTATCGCGACCAGACGTTTCACCGTCACGGCGCTTAGCTCCCGGGATTTTACCCGTTTTTAGCTGCTCACGAACACTACTTGCTGTGCTTTTTGGCGATTTTCGACGCCTTGCATACCTGTCTTGCTGACCTTCTTCAGCTAAAGCTAAGTTGATGCGACGATCGTCCAAGCTAACTGAAGCAACCACAACAGTAAGTTTATCGCCGAGTCTAAACACCGTACGACTATGCTCGCCAATCAAACATTGCTTTGCACCATCAAAGTGGAAGTACTCATGCCCTAAATTGCTAACATGGATCATCCCGTCAATCTGCAGGTCGTCCAACCTCACAAATAATCCAAAGTTGGTGACCGATGAGATCACACCGGTAAATTCATCGCCAACGTGATCTTGCATAAATTCACATTTTAGCCAATCAGCGACTTCACGAGTGGCGTCATCAGCGCGGCGCTCTGTCATCGAGCACTGCTCGCCCAGTTGTTTCACTTCATCTTCATTGTAGATGTAAGCGCCACTTACTGGCTGTTGTTGCTGCTGTAAAATGCCTTTGATTGCGCGGTGTACCACCAGATCCGGATAACGGCGAATAGGTGAGGTAAAGTGTGCATAGGCTTTTAATGCCAAACCAAAGTGGCCAATATTTTCTGGCTGATATACCGCTTGCTTCATTGAGCGCAGTAACATAGTTTGGATCAATTCTTTTTCAGGGCGATCTCCCAATGACTCAAGCGCTTGGGTCAATTCCTCTGGCGACGGATCGTTAGGTAATTGGCTTTCAATACCCAAGTCTTGCAAGAATTGCCTAAATTGGCTCAATCTTTCAGGATCTGGCTCATCATGAACACGGTACAAGCTATGGGCTTCGTGTTTTTCCAACAGCTTTGCTGCTGACACGTTCGCCAAGATCATGCACTCTTCAATCAGCTTGTGGGCGTCGTTACGAACCACAGGCACGATAGAATCAATCTTTCGATGAGCATTAAATAC
This sequence comes from Pseudoalteromonas piscicida, assembly GCF_000238315.3. Classification (NCBI taxonomy): domain Bacteria; kingdom Pseudomonadati; phylum Pseudomonadota; class Gammaproteobacteria; order Alteromonadales; family Pseudoalteromonadaceae; genus Pseudoalteromonas; species Pseudoalteromonas piscicida. The sequence goes on along the minus strand of NZ_CP011924.1, from coordinate 3,859,676 downwards.
AAAGCGCGTTTCTAGGGTTTCAAATTCAATCGCGCCACGCTCCTGCCTTGCAGCCTTCAGCGCCATATACATGTTATGGAGCTCAGTTAGATGAGGCACAAGAGGCTGATAATCGGCTCTGAGCTTTTCGTCACCTTGTAAGATCGCATGGACTTTGGTGTAAGTAAGACGAGCGTGAGAGTTCATCACGGCTTCGTAAAAACGGTAGCCAGACAAACGACCCGCTTCGGACACGGTCATTTCCGCAACCATACATAAACGGTCTACCTTCGGATTCAATGAACATAAACCGTTCGATAGCACCTTAGGTAGCATTGGCACAACTTGCTCAGGAAAATACACTGAGTTACCACGCTCAATCGCTTCTTTGTCAAGCGCAGTGCCTTTGCCGACATAATGAGACACATCCGCAATAGCAACCCATAAACGCCAACCTCCTGACTTTTTACGCTCGCAATATACGGCATCATCAAAGTCACGTGCGTCTTCACCGTCAATGGTCACTAACGGTAAATCGCGCAGGTCAACTCGGCCTTGTTTGGCTGACTCTTCAACAAACTCACCAAGATTTGCAACTTGTGCTTCTACTTCACTTGGCCACTCATGAGGAATGTCATGATTGCGAAGTGCCACCTCAATTTCCATACCCGGTGCCATATGATCGCCGAGCACCTCAAGTACTTTACCCATTGCATTCATTTGTTTGCTAGGGCTTTGAGTGATCTCTACCTGCACCATTTGATTATGGCGAGCACCATTTTCTTGGCCAGGTACGATGATGATATCTTGAGTAATGCGAGGATCTTCTGGCACCACAACTGCCATGCCAAACTCAACAAAATAACGACCGACGACTGGCGCACGCTCCTTTTCAAGTACCCGCACAATGCGCGCTTCCACCTTACCACCTGAGCCTCGGCTGCCAGCCTTCGCTAACACCCAATCGCCATGCAGCACGCGCTCCATTTGATACTTAGTGATAAACCAATCTTTGGGTTCGCCTTCCACTTCTAAAAAGCCAAAGCCGTCACGGTGTCCAACAACGCGGCCTTTAACTAGACCATCATCACTTGGAATGGTGTAACACTTAAATTTATTAAAGTGCAGTTGACCGTCTCGCTCCATTGCGCGCAAGCGGCGTTTAAGCGCAATTTGACGTTCTTCGTCTTGCACTTTTAAATCGTTACACAATTGAGAGAAAGAAGGTGGTTTGGCCGCGCTTTTAATGTGTTCTAAGATAAATTCGCGACTAGGTACTGGATTGTCGTATTTTTGCTGTTCTCTATCGAGATAGGGATCCTGTTTTGGCATTACTGTCTTGTTAAATAAGCTATGCTGTTATTTTAACTCAAAATAGCCTAATGACCTAGGCCAAGATCGATGAATCTTTTTATGCAGATAGATTAACCACTGAATTTGATACCGACTCCAGTGTTGCAATTTGGGCATGAAGTTCTAATAAACGCTCAACTGAGCGTCTAGCAACCATAGCAAGACCGTCCCAATCAACTTGCTCTTCCGAGTAACTTAGCTGCGCAGTTGCTGCTTGAACAAGCTCGGCAAAATTCACCATGCCAAGCTCCAGTGCTTCGTTTTCAATGTAGGCAAGTTTATCAACGGCTAAGTCAGTTACATTCAACTCTGTGAGCCCTTTAATTTGCGCAATTTCGTACTCAAATCGATCTGCTAAATACATCAATTTCGTCGCCAGCACGCCTGAACTTTCACGGTTTGCGAGATCCATAAATCTTGATTGATCAATCAGAGTCTTACATTCCAAGCGAGACGTTGTTTTTACAGTCGCACATTCCAGTGCCGCATATAAACGGCTTGGCATGATAGGCTTAGTTAAACAGTCCTGCATGCCAGCTCGGAGGCATCGCCTTTTCAACTCAGGATCGCCATCACCCGTTAACGCGATAACCTTAACACTGGAGGTAAAGCCAATTTCGTTGAAGCCCTCTTTAAACCACTCAAGACCATTTCCATCTGGCAGTCGCATGTCCAACAAAATAATATCGAAATTGTGTTCTAATAGCGCGACCTCAGCTTCTGCGAGGCACTTAGCAATAGAAAACTCACTCACCATATCGTTTAAATAGGTGCTGATCACATCAATATTCATGGCGTTATCTTCAACAACAAGCACATTGAGTGCTAGCTTCTCTGTATTAAACTCTGCGCTCTGTAACGGTGAATCACTACACTGGCAATCTAACTCAAAGCTAAACACGGTGCCATTGCCAAGCTTGCTGTCGACGTTAAGCTCAGAGTCTAACCCTTGCAGCAGTTGCTTGCATAACGCCAACCCAAATCCTGCACTTTGCGAGATGGATTGTTCGGTATTTAATGTGACAAAGGGTTCGAAGATCTTTTCCATTTGTACTTCAGTCAGTCCTTTGCCTGTATCCTTAATTGCAAAGCGGATAGTTTGCTTATCCTCAGCGCGACTTGTACCTTCAAGGATCAGCGTAATAATGCCTTTATCTGTGTACTTAATCGCGTTCGAGAGCAGATTTCTAAGTACCAAAGACAATGTATCTTGCTCGACGACATGAACGTCCTGTGGATACAGGCCTTTAACCTCGACCCTCAAACTCAACCCTTTAGCCAATGCCAGCGGCTGTAAGAGGCGAACTAACTCTTGCGAAAGACTATAAAACGAGACAGGCACGCGATTTTGCGCCGCATATTCCCCTTTCGCTTGCAATAATACTTGATTGGCTAAGTCTGACATCGACATCGCGGCGTGGACGATAACATCGCATAATTGAGCATGGCGATTGGGCTCACGCGGCACTTTTTTAAGTGATTCTGCGTGACCCACAATGGCGTTTAGTGGTGTTCTCAGTTCATGACTTAATAACGTTAAAAACTGTCCTTTTACTTGCGCTGACTGCTCAGCAGCAGTTTTTAACAGGCATAGTTCTTTTTCACGACGGCTGCTACATAACAGACATAAAGAAAAACACAACAGCAGCGGCATCGTGCTCACAGAGACAGCAAAAAACTGATTAACCCAATTTGCCGAAACAAGGCTGTCTGTCACTGAGTAGCCGCCAAACATGACTACTCTAAAAGTAAACACGGCCAATAAGCTCAAGCACGATAGGCCAAACGCCCAATGTGCCGCACTAAACTGTTGTGATAATAATTTATGGCCTTTATTTAACGCTCGCAGGCAGTAAATCATCGCCATCGCCCAGACTAAGTAGTTGATCCCGACGCGAGCGATAAAATTAAAATCCACGTACAAAAAGTAAGTAAAACTGGGAATACCCAATGCGGCTAATACATACCAAGGCATGTAATTGCTTTTCACACTAAAAAACGCATCAACACCACGAGCCAGATAAAAAAGCCCAAATGCGATAGTGAGATTGGGGATAAAAATTGAGAACGTAATGGGAAGTGTATAGGCGGCCAACAGGCCACATCCAATTGCAGTGAGCGCAATGAAAATAAGCCAATCTCGAGTGCCTGGTAGGCCTTTATTAATAAACCAGTTTACGGCCATAAAAACTGTACAGATCACAGTCGTTATTGCGGTAACTTGAATAAGTAATTTAGGATCCATTATTGCACTCAAAATTAATACATTATTATTACTTGGCGAATGGTGCAGTATATTACCGCACAGCATTATTTTGAAGTATTAACTGGATATATGCTATTACACCTAGTTACAGCCATCCTTTTTGCTTAGCAATTCTTGCTGCATCTACCCGGTTTGTCGCATGTAATTTTGCGATAGCATCTGATAAATAATTCCTTACCGTTCCCTCACTCAAAAATAGCTGTCCTGCGATTTCAGCAGTTTTTAGTCCTTCACTGGCTAAGCGCAGCGCTTTGCGTTCCTTGTCGGTTAGTGGATCAGCATCTTCCAAAGCGTACAACGCAAGCTCTGGGTCAATAACCTTATATCCATTCATGACCTTTTTCAGCGTTGATAGCAAGTACTCACTTGGGGCTTCTTTTAATACAAATCCATTTACCCCTAAAGTGATCGCGCGACGAATATAACCCGCTTTAGAAAAGGTCGTCATGATAACCACTTTTGTGTCTGGCATTTTTTGTTGTAAGTGCTGAGTAAGCTCAAGCCCTGTGACTTGTGGCATCTCAATATCGGTTAGCACGATATCAGGCGTTAACTTTGCTAACTTTTCCTTTGCAACTTGACCATTTTCAGCCTCGCCAACCACTTCTATCTCTCTATCTAAGCTCAATAATGCCGCGATAGCTCCTCTTACTAATGCTTGATCTTCAACAATAAAAACTTTGATCATCCTACTTCCCCTAATACCGCCTTAAAGTATCCGCCCTGTTCGGTGTGATAAAATAATTGGCCACCACATTCTTTCAATCGGGTACGGATCCCCATTAAACCATTTCCTTCTTTTATGGACTTTATAGAACCATTATCTTTAATTTCTACAAAGACATTATTGTCAGTTTGTCGTAGTTTGAAGCAAACCTTATCCGCGTCGCTGTGACGAATAATGTTGGTGCATATTTCTTTAGCAAAAAAGCACAAACAGGCTTCGCTTACTTTATCTAAAGTGACCGCCTGCAATTCTAGCGTTACGGCAATGCCCTTATCTTTTAGCCTCGATGCCAAAATGTGCAGCTGAGCATCAAGCGCTAGCTGATGGTAGCCGGTGACGGCTTGGCGCACTTCGCTTAGTGCTTCTCTCGCTAAGTCTGCAACCTGCTGCGCTTCTGATTGCGCTTGTTCTAATGCATTTGCAGCAGCAAATTTACTCGCCAGCTCTGCTTTTAATGCTATCGAGCTGAGTGAATGACCAAGTAAATCATGTAGGTCGCGCGCTATACGCTCCCGCTCAGCCACTGCGCCTAATCGCTTAATTTCCTCTTCACTTTGCCTCTGCAACTCCTGATGTACTCGCTCTCGGTGTGACATCCAACCAAAAATAAAGAGTCCACATGCCACACACAGAGCTGGCATCAAGAAATAAACCGTTTGCTGGGTGGCGATAAATTTAGCCGTTAGCAATACCAACGCTATGATGACCAGCATCGCAATGATTTTATAGCGAGGCAGAAAATTAAAACCGCAGAAAAAAGCAATAAAGCCAAATAACGAACTCGTCCCGGTCGTCACCCAACTACCTGCGACACAAAGCCCTGCCATCAGCACTAAATTCATCACCAACGCATTGCCCGTTTTTGTAATACTCTGCCAATAGAGCACGACAAAGCTAAGGTAAACAACAACTTGCAACGCAATATTAGCTACACTCAATTGCGCCCAGTTAAATATCAATGGGAAAAAATAAAAGGTTGAAAATATAAGGGGTCCGGCATTCCAAAATGAGCGCCGTTTCTCAACTAGGGTAAATTCTGTGGTAATGGACACAAGCTTCTCTGATTCACTCTTTTTATTATTATTTACGTTTAAACGCAGAATGTTGAGTGACAAGTGTCAACAATCTTGTCATCTCAAAGCGATTAAATGATAGACTGCCAAAAAACAGTTCTAATATTCAATATGCGCCCACAACAATCCGCTTTACTCTCGCTTCATAGTGCCGTTTTATTATTTGGTGGAACAGCATTATTTTCAAAATTAATTTCACTCTCAGCACTGGATATCACCGTTTACCGTACCGCCGTTGCTTTCGTTGTGCTACTCCTCTTACTCAAAATACAACGGCAGCCGATAAAATTAATACACACAAAAGATTACCTAACTGCTTTAGTTCTTGGTGTCATCGTGGGACTCCATTGGGTGACTTACTTTGCAGGCATGCAAATGGCGGGAATTGCAGTTGGGATCATTGCCTTTTTCACCTACCCCGTGATCACCGTTTTTTTAGAGCCACTTTTCACTCGCAGCCGTGTACAACTAAAAGATTTTATCAGTGCGAGCGCGGTGTTATTTGGTATCTATCTGTTAGTGCCAGAAGCGAACCTTGGCAACCAAGTTACCTTGGGGATTATTACCGGCGTATTCTCGGGCGCACTCTTTGCGCTGCGCAACTTGCTCCAAAAGCGCTTCTTTTCTCACTATAGCGGCCCACACACAATGCTTTATCAAACGCTTGTTGCATGCCTCATGCTGTTAGCATTTGTGGAAGTGCCAATTCAGCAAGTATCCACAGAAAACATCTGGTTAATCTTGCTTGCAGGAGCAATATTTACGGCAATTCCACACGCCTTGTTTGCCTCTAGCCTACGTTATTTATCTGCCACCACTGCAGGGTTAATTTCTTGTTTACAGCCATTGTATGGAACGCTATTAGCTTATATTCTGTTACACGAGACGTTGACACTTACAACATTACTTGGCGGGTTGTTGGTAGTTAGTGCAGCCTGTTTTGAAACTTGGTCTATTACAAGGAAAAAAGCATGATTCAAGTCTTAGCGCACCGTGGAGCCAGTGGCATCTATCCAGAAAATACACTTGCTGCAATAGAAGCGGCTCTCCATATTGGCGTTGATGGTATTGAGTTGGATGTGCAAAGTTGCGCGGATGATTACGCCATTATCCACGACACTTGGCTAGACAGAACCACCAACGGCGTGGGTAGAGTTAATGAACAAACTCAAGCCTACCTTGCTACGCTTGATGCCGGTAAAGGGCAATCAATTCCCACCTTGCAGCAAGTGTTCGCCACGATAGGCAAACAGACAGATATCAATTTAGAACTAAAGCATACCTTTGGCCTAGATAAATTCGTTACCTATATTGAAGAACATATCCAGCAAGGCGTGATCACCAGAGAGCAGCTACTCATCTCCTCTTTTGACCATCATCAACTATTGTGGCTAAAGCAAAAATTACCTTGGGTAAGAATTGGCGCGTTAACCGCTTCTATTCCAATTCATTATGCGCAATTTGCCGAATCGCTCCATGCCTACAGCATTCATATGGACAAAAACTTTATTAATCATGAATATGTGTTGGACGCAAAATCTCGCGGATTAAAGGTATTTGCTTATACGGTCGATAAACAGCAAGACATAGATATGATGCTAGATTTCGGGGTGGATGGTATTTTCACCAACTTTCCATGCCAAACCAAAATGTATTTACAGGGCATTGGCGCCTACGCCACCCCAATTGAGTAACTGCTTGATCGCTTTAGCATTGTTATTCCATTTAGCTCATCTATACTGAGACAAATAAAGTGGCACAATGATGAGCCCAATATGAGTTTATATATGCGCATTTATAATTTTGTAGAACAGACGTTTTTCTATACCCTTTCTCGTAAAATTGTTGGCAATTTAGGCTTTTTACTCCTATTTCAGGTTATTAGCTTAGTTTGGCTATATTCTGAACTTGCTCACTCCGGTGCGAGTATGGGACTGTTTTGGCTTATCACTATTGTGATCCTTGCCGCGTTTGTGTTTACCGTCTTCTATATGCGCTTTTTAATCGTACGACCTGTACAAGCGATGAAAGAGTCATTGGAGCGTGTTAATCGCCAAAACGGTAACTTAGATGCGAAACTGCCACAATTCACTTATGACGAATTTAGAGATTTAAGCGAGCAGTACAACACCTTTACTACCCACCTTAGTGTCCTTTTGGAAAAAACATACGAAAGTGCCGCTGCGGCGACACAAAGCAACCGCGATATCACCAGCTCCATGCAAAGTACCGCAAAGTATGGACAGCAGCAGCTGAGCCAAGGTGACACGATTATTGCCGCTTCCGATCAGGTCAGCCACAGTTTACAAAGTATTGTGCACAATACCGATCAGGTTTATCAGGCCAATACCGAAAGCTTGCACTTTGTTCGCGGTTCATCACAGTCGCTAACTAAGCTTGTCGCTGAAGTAAAACAAATCACCACGCTACTAGGTAACTTTTCATCGACGGTTTCAGGCCTGAAAGAAAATAGTGAGAATATTCGCAACATTCTAAAAATGGTTGAAGAGTTTTCCGACCAAACCAACTTGCTTGCGCTCAATGCGGCAATTGAAGCAGCTCGAGCAGGTGAAGCCGGACGTGGCTTTGCAGTGGTTGCCGATGAAGTTCGTGCGCTGTCGGTCAAGGTCAATGCGGCCACCCGCCAGATCAGCGATTTTATCAATCAAATGAACGTGCTAGTCGGTGAAACCAATCAAGAATCAGAACAACTGATTTCTCATTCAAGCTCAGCAGAGAAAGCCATCAGTGATACCTCCCAAGGCTTTATTTCGATGAGTGATGACTTTGAACGCAATCAAGCGCAATTAGAAGAAATTGTTAGTGCGGTGCACCAACTTGAAGAAACACAAAAACATACCCATCAAGCAGTGCAACAAATTGTCGAACTGGGTCAGCAATCTAAATCACAAATTGATGGCGCGTTAGCTGAATGCCAAAGTGCCCAAAAGCTCACAGAAACCACTCAAAAAGAACTTACTCGTTTTGTTTCGCGGCGCTAAGCCCGCGAAACATCAAATGTGAGCACTTCGCTGATGCTAGCTTTGTTTAGCGCCAGCATGACTAGCCTATCTATTCCCAGTGCAACGCCAGCACAATCGGGGAGGCCTGCGTCAAGTGCAGCCAATAACCGCTCATCGGCCGGCACTGGGTGTAATCCCATCTCAGCTCTGAGCTGGTTATCTTGCTCAAAACGCGCTCTTTGCTCTACCGCATCCGTCAATTCGTTAAATCCGTTGGCCAGTTCCATGTTGCGATAATAGAGCTCAAAACGCCCTGCAACGCGATTGTCTTTCGGGTTAAGTTTTGCCAGTGCCGCTTGGGATGCCGGAAAGTGATAAACAAAACAAGGTTGCTGCTGACCGATTTTAGGCTCAATTTCCATGCAAAATAGCAATTGCAGTAAAGTATCTGGATTATTCTCGATAGCTGCAATATCACCATAACCGTATTTATTGGCGTGCGCTTTCAATTCCGTCAGCGACACACTTAAGGGATCAAACCCAAGATGTGTCTCAAAGGCTTGTTGGTAGGTCATTGAGTCACTAGCAGGACAGTCCAATAACATCTGCATCAACTCATCAATTTCCGCCATTAAGTCAAATTCGTCAAAGCCCGGACGATACCACTCTAACATCGTAAATTCTGGATTGTGATGACGCCCAGACTCTTCATTACGAAAAGCCTTACACAATTGAAAAATCGCACCACTGCCTGCGGCAAGTAGTCTTTTCATCGCATACTCGGGTGACGTTTGTAAAAATAAAGGCAAACCTTGGCTGTGATTTGGGCCAACAAATCGAGTATGGAAAGTATCTAAGTGAGGGTCGGTCACTGAGGCTTGAGAAAGGCTCGGCGTGTCGACTTCCATCACATCACGAACAGCAAAAAAGTGCCGTATCTTCGCTAAAATTGCAGCCCTTTGCCTAAGCGTCTCTATCGTTGCACTAGGTTGCCAATTGTTCACCGTCATTGTTTACTCCAAAAAAATCCCAGCAACATGCTGGGATTTATAAAACATCGTAAATTGCTTTACGCTATTATTTTACGCGGCTTACGTATTCGCCACTACGCGTATCAACTTTGATCACTTCACCAATTTGAACGAACAAAGGAACACGAACAACAGCACCTGTGCTTAGGGTTGCAGGCTTACCACCAGTACCCGCAGTGTCGCCTTTCAGGCCTGGATCTGTTTCTGTGATCTCAAGCTCAACAAAGTTAGGTGGTGTTACTGCGATTGGGTTACCATTCCACAGTGTGATAGTACATACGTCATTTTCAACCAACCATTTTACGCTATCGCCAAGTGCTTTTTCATCAGCTGCGATCTGCTCAAATGTTTCGTTGTTCATGAAATGCCAGAACTCACCATCAGTGTATAAATACACTAGATCAGTATCCATTACGTCTGCGCCTTCCACTGAGTCGCCAGACTTAAATGTTTTCTCTAGTACTTTACCTGAGATAAGCTTACGGATTTTAACGCGGTTAAACGCTTGTCCTTTACCAGGCTTGACCATTTCATTTTCTAAGATAGAACAAGGCTCGCCGTCCATCATAATTTTTAGGCCGCCCTTGAACTCGTTGGTGCTATAATTCGCCATCGTATCCTCTAATCTACGTATATTCGAGTAATTAACCTGCTAATGATACAAATAAATGAAGTAAATTTGCAGACTAACTGGCAAAAAGAATTAGCAAATGTTGTCACTGACCCACAAGAGCTACTCAACATCTTGGGGTTGCATGACCAATTTGATGCACGAGACTTTGCAGCTAAGCGATTGTTTCCTATGCGAGTACCTCGCCCATTTATCGCTAAAATGCGCCACGGAGATCGTCATGATCCCTTGCTATTACAAGTGTTACCTGTACATCAGGAATATTTAACTGAAGCGGGATTTAGTAAAGATCCACTCGAAGAACAAGACGCGCCTGTACCTGGTTTGTTACATAAGTACCGCTCTAGGGTATTGCTCATGCTCAAAACCGGTTGTGCGGTCAACTGCCGCTACTGTTTTCGACGCCACTTCCCCTATCAGGATAATCAGGTCAACAAACGCACCTTAGAGCCTGTATTTGATTATTTGCGCGCCCATCATGAAATCAATGAGGTGATCTTAAGTGGCGGTGATCCACTGATGGCCAAAGATGACATGATAGCTTGGGTGCTAGAACAGTTAGAGGCGATACCACAAATCAAACGTTTGCGTATTCACAGTCGCTTACCGGTAGTGATCCCAGCGAGAATAACCGAGGAGTTGTGCCTACGTTTAGCAAAGAGTCATTTAAAGGTGATTTTGGTAAATCACATTAATCATGCAAATGAAATCGATGATACTTTTAAAGCGGCAATGCAAAAGCTTAAACAAGCCAATGTGACCTTGCTAAACCAAGCTGTGCTACTTAAAGGAATTAATAACGATGTTGCGGCCCAAGCTCAACTGAGTGAAGCCCTGTTCGATGCAGATATACTGCCTTATTATTTACATTTACTCGATAAGGTAGAAGGCGCTAGTCATTTTGATGTAGCAGAGCGTGAAGCCAAGGCGATAATGGCTGAGCTTTTGGAGGTGCTGCCGGGATTCTTGGTGCCTAAGTTAGTGCGAGAAATTGGTGGTCAGCCAAGTAAAACACCGATTGACTTAAATTTACTAGACTAAAATAGCAAAAAATCGGTGCTAATGACCCTAGCACCGATTGCTTTGCACATATCTATCGGACATGCCGAAGACAACGTGCCATCAGACATAAGCTTACGCATATGTATTGATGTTGTTGCCTAGCGTTGCTGTCACTGATTTAGCTGGCGTTTGTGCTGCTGCACTGCTGCCCGCAGATTCAATTAAAGCAAGCGCGGCTTGTCCATCTGCTTTCTGTTGCTTTTTTGCCAAAACGGCGCTGTATACTTCACCGCTTTGACCAGCTCCAGACATAGCAGGTAGGTTACTTCCGGAAATATTCATAAGTGATTACCTGACTTTTTGATGGATCAGGTTAGTTATCGACGTAAAAAACTAAACCTTTAGGATAAATTTTAACTTATTTCATCATCCATAATAACGAAAAAATAAAGGTTACACACCAACTGCTACTCCTTCATTCTGTTTATTCCAGCTTATTGTAGGCGAAAATAATTCCACCTCACGAAGAGCCATCAGCTTATCGGTGCTCAATTTGCTACTAGCTTTTTTATTCGACTTTAGCTGCTCTACAACAGCCTTAACGGCAGTGCCGATGTCATTGATTTCTGCTGTCGTCATTGTTGGGTGTAACGAAATTCTTACCCAGCCTGCTGGCGTCGCACTTTTTACACCACATCCAAGCTTTTCAAATTCCTTCTTAAAAATATGATGTGCATAATAACCTACACAAGAGATCCCACCTCGAACTTGGATAGCAAATTGGTTATCTAACTCCTCAGCAATGTCATTGTGGTCAAGGTTATTAACAAAGAAGGAAATAATACCCAATTTTTCAACTGGTTGATCTTCGACAATATGAAGGCCTGAAATTTCTCGTAACTGCTGTGCAAGTAAAAACCTGAGCTCTTTTTCTCTTGCAAGAATATTTTTCACTCCCATTTTTTCCTTTAGTACCACGGCCAAAGCAGCACGAACAGCTTGCAATGTACCAGGCGTTCCACCATCTTCTCTTTGTGTAATGTCTGCGATGTAAGTAGGATTCCCCTGTTTATCTACAGACTCCACTGTACCACCACCGGGTTGATCTGGCGTATTTAGCTGATATAGATTTTTATTAAATATCAACACACCTGAAGCACCGGGACCGCCTAAGAACTTATGTGGGGAGAAAAAAACCGCGTCTAAACGACACTCGTCCCGCTCTGGATGCATGTTGATTTCAAGGTACGGGGCTGCGGCGGCGAAATCGGCAATACAAACACCACCATATTGGTGTACTAAAGCCGCTAAGCTACTGAGTTGTGTACATACACCCGATGCATTAGAGGCCGCACTAAATGCACCAATGATCTTACGCCCCTCGTATGCAGATAATAAACGTTTAAAGGCAGCTAAGTCTGATGCTGGCTTACCTTTAGCTGCAGGAATAACAACCACTTCGACCTCACATGCCAGCCATGAAGCGTGATTTGAGTAATGCTCCATATGTGTAACAAAAACCACAGGAAGGGGCTCGGCACCAACACGGGGTCCTTTCAATGCCATTAAACGCTGCAACTTATTTACAGCCGCTGTTGACCCATTTCCAGCAAACAATAAGATGTCATTATCATCCGCATTAACATGCGCTTTGATAATATCTTGCGCCTCATGGTATGCCTTAGTCATCACCCGAGAAGTCTCATTGGATTCAGTGTGGGTGTTGGCAATATAAGGCCCTAACTCTTGACTTATATAGCGTTCAATTGGCTCATATAATCGCCCACTAGCCGTCCAATCAGCATAAATTAAAGACTTGCTCTGATTATTTCTAGAAACCTTGTGCTCTGTACCTATAATTCCCTCGCGGTAAGGAAAAAAGTAGTTTTCTAACGAATTCATTTCGTGGCTCCTTGCTCTTTAACAAGTGTAGGAGATGACCCGTATCAAGGATACGGGTTGCACCTTTTAAAGTAAGATTTGCTCTGGAGGAACACCAAGTAAGGCTCTCCCCAATTGATGTTGATTACGCGGCGATGTCATGGCGTGTTGATTCATAGTGACGATGTCTCGAAGCGCTTGCTCTAATGGGTTTCCCTGATAAACCGCCGAACCACCACGACACTTAACTAACGTTTCTACAATCTCTTGGCAGCCACTAAATACTTCAGTGGTAGCAGCTAAAAAGGCCACCTGTTGCACAGGTGAAGGCATCTCACCTTGCTTCAATAAAGACCAGATTTGCTCAACTTCATGATACAAAAATGCTCTTAACACTCTAAGTTTAGTTGCCGCTTCGCCAACTGCACCTTGTACAAAAGATTCATCTTTTAATGCCCGGCCTTTTAAAAATTGCCCTGCCTGATGCACTTGCCTGGTTGGCTTATTTGCTTCCGAAAGGAAAAAGTCTAATGCAGATTGTGCCACCCCAAGCGGTACAGCAGAGAAATTAAACATAAAGGCCATGGGGAATTGATAAAGCGCCCCATCCTGAAAACTTCTTGGTTGCTGGAAGCTAAACGTCATTTCTTCTGCCACAAATATCTCTTGCTGTAATGCGACATCATTACTACCAGTGCCCCGTAGCCCCATCACATGCCAAGTATCAAGGATTTCGAGATCTGACATATTTAAAAAACATTGCAGTGTTTGCGGAATATCTCCCTCTAGTAACACCATGTCTTCACCGTCATACACCTTACAACCCGCAATCAACCACTCAGCATTATTACAACCACTGACAAAGGGCCAGCGACCACTTACCATATAACCGCCCGCAACTTTACGCGCTTTACCCGTTTGTGATAGAGCTGCACCACTGATGACATGAGGGTTTGGATAGGTTTTTGTTGCCAGCTCTTGAGGTAACATTGCTGCAAAGTAACCACTGTCTGAACCGATCATAGTGCACCACCCTGCCGCACTATTGGCTCGAGATATTTTCTCAATCAATTTAATTTGATTGATTGGATCTAGCTCAGCGCCCCCCATTGATTTTGGCATCGCCATACTGAATACACCGGTCTCTTTGAGCAGAGTAACCGTGCTTTCTGGTAATCTTCTCAGTGCTTCAATATCTGCACTCGCCGCAGCTATTTGATTAATAATTCCATCAATATTGTTATCTATTTGTTCAAATGTCATTTTGTTATTCATTTTATATATTCCTTAAATTACCTGCACTCGCCACACTTCACGGTTCATCGAAAGCTCCGTCATGGGCAACCTTCCGTGTAGGGTGTAATGATTGTCTACTATGATTAAGTCACCATCCTGCCAATCATGGGCAATCATGCAGCGCTCGTCATAACACAATGCGTTGACTTCAGAGATCAGCGCATTAAATGCATTGCTTTCCAGTTGCTCTGAACTCAGTTCAAAAGTTTGCAACTGAGAGTCGCTACCCTCTTGATAACGCAGTAATAACTCACCATTTTTTGGGTGTTCAAACACTAAAGGGTACACGCGCGGCACACCGCCAAAATAAGTCATCTTTGTGGAATAGATAACTTCTGTTTCTTGCCACTCTCTCACCTTTTTTCGACCTGCAAGCTTCAACACATTACGGCTGTCAACAATCGTTGTTTGCCCTTCGCCGGGCTGCGCAGCTGTTTTACAGTAAAGTAAAAAGGTTGATGCGTAGAAACGCTCATTATCAATAACACGCTCATGATCGAGCGGTAACATACTCAAATCCCAATGTAATGGTGTTTTTTCAATGGAGTGAACAAATCCATGAGGTTTCTCTTCAGGCTTCACCACGTGAACAGGTCCAAACTGCCATTGATAAATCTCACCAAAAGGCGCAGTTAACTCGACTAATTCCTGCTCTTCTTCAAGGCCTGCATTTGGTAGTAAAACAAAACCAAATTCTTGACTTAACATCGTGAGGAATTGAGGAGACAACTCTTGATAGGTGATATCTGAAGGTAGGTTTATTCTCAGTCCGAAACGTGGTGACTTCAGCACTTCAAACTGCATTGCTGTAAAGCGCGCTTCTGAAACTTCTATATACATCCAGTTGCTATTTTCGAAAGTCACATTAGCAACATTGAGCTCCTTAGCCGTTGCATGCGGCATCAACTCGACATTGCCATTCAAACGCATCACAGGAACAGCATGCCAAGGTGCTAGCACTTGTTGATTGTTCGCCGACAAAGCGATAGTAAACTTTGGCCCTGTATTGTCGTATCGGTGCGTTGATAAACGGATATGGTTTGAGAATCGTTCATTGATGCTATGCGTCAGCGCCTTTCCTCGAAACATCATCTCGTAGGCTTTATCGCATATGCTTGCTAAGTAATCGTCTCTATCATTTTGTGAGAGATGTACAAGACAAACATCGTTATATAGGTAGCTACATAAATCATCATGTTCGATGCGAAGCTGCGCATCTTTTTTAACCTTATCAGTATAATTTTGTAGTGCTCTGGGATTCGTCGTTAAATTCTTAAGTAGCTGCTTTCTTAGATAAGCAGAGTCATACTCTGAGTTTGCTTTTTCTAATTGACATAAATCGGTTAAATCTGCCCATTGTATGTCATGAGTTATGGTTAACGTTCTTAATGCCGCATTGTATTCCTGCATAATAGCGTCATCGACACCAACAAGATCTGAGAAAGTTGCGCCATCACTAATAATGGTTAATTTCGCGCCAACTGGATAAATATCTTGGATATCATCACACAAAGACTGCATTCGCTCTAAGGCCAATACCTCACCATAATCTGGTAAGTTAGAAAATGATTTCGCATCTATATTTGGTGATTTGCAAGGAAACCCAGGTAGCACAAGCTGCACTGCTTGGTCTTGGCTCGTAAATGCCGCAATAGCTTTTGCGAGCTCAGCTCGACCCTGCTTTGCAAAACCGTCACCAGTTTGTACTAAGTACTTTTCGATAACATCAGCTACCCGCGTATTAATATCATCGTTTAATCCAGCCTCTAACTTTTCATCTAAAACCTTCCAAGCAGGGAAATCATCCAATGACCAAATCTGATTGATTAAGGCATTTTTTTCTGCTCGGCTCCAGCCTAAGTGGCGGATCGCAAAATGCCCAAATAACAGCGAAGCTCGGTAGTTGGCAGCGCAATGTAATAGCACATTGTTATCTTGGTTATCCAAAAGCAATGCTTCTACTTTTGCAAAGTCGGCAAGAGTTGGGTTCGCAAAATCAATTGGGTAATAAATATATGTCGCAGCGAGCTTTTCAACTAGTTCAGCTTCATTCTCGATAGAATAACGCTCGTCATATGGTGCAATGTTGATAACGCAATTCACACCATTTGCTATCAACACTTCAAACTCATGTGCTGATGGCTGACCTGCTAATGCAACCTTATCGTTTATTTTTATATAATTATAAATTTCCATGATGTTCTCTTAAACACTTCTTAAAATTGATTTTTGTAATTCTGTAGCCGAACTCACAATTTCATCGGCTTTAAGCTTAAGCTGCTCTGCCACACCGTATCCCCAAGTAACAAACCTGAAATCAATATTCGAGGCCTGTGCTGTGCATTGATCGATTTCAGAGTCACCAATAAACACCACCTCATTGGGTTGAACGCTAAGCTTTTCAATAAGCCTTAAAGTCTGAGTAGGATTCGGTTTTTTGAGCGTTTCATCGGTGACACCTTGAATTGCATCGAATGCGAAATACTTAAAGCAGTACTCCAATACATCTAGCGCCTGACGGTGATATTTATTGGTTACAACTGCGGTTTTCACTCCCTGTGCATGCAAGCTTTCAAGTAACTGCACTATGCCGGGATAAACAGTGAGCTGAGTGAATAGGTTGTCGTCATATACTTTGTTGTATGCAGCTACAGTTTCATGTAACGATCCAGTAGAAGTTCCACAGAGTGCTTGCAGCATGTTTGCACTTCCCTTACCAATAAATGGTAAAACAACGTCTTGATCCACAGCGTCAAGCCCACCTTTTCCGCGCAAAATATTGACGCTAGTGGTGATGCTGCTGAGCGTGTCAATCAAGGTGCCATCCAGATCGAAAATTGCGAGCTTATACATGCGCTGCTGCTCCATTTTCCCAAGACATAACATAATGACTTGGCGCTCCTTGACTAAACATCAATCGGTGACTGCTTTCGCTCACCATATTTCTGTGAGCAAGGTGAATTTGATCCTTTTTCAGTACTGCGACTGAGTGCCATGGTGTGCGCCAGCAATCTGCTGAATTAGCGAGTTTGATACCGATTTTTTGCGAAATTCTAAATTGTGGATGAATGGATAATCTCAAGGCTTCTGGGTATCTCACTTCTAGCAACTTACTCCAAGCATTACTTCGAAGTATTACCCTTAAGGCCGTAGACTTAGCTGCTTTTTGTACCTGAGTTTTACTCACCCCAGCAAACTCAACTAAACCAAGAAAATCCTCAAATAAGAACTTAGTTATTCCTTGATACATGGAGCGAGTTTCTTTTTCGCTTTGCGAGCGATTTGTTAAACTAACCAATGACTCACCATAGCGGATCATTAACTCTTCTCGCATCGCGTCTAAACATTTTATTTCGGGGAAGGCATCTTTAATGTCGTAAAAATCAAATTGGGTAGGATAATTGCTGCTGTAATATTCTTTGATAGCCTCGGTATAGCTATGTACGTCTGTATCGGGGATCCGTACAAGATCAGAGAACACATACCCATCGGAACAAATTAATACCTTTACACCCGGCGAATAGATTTTTTCAATTCTGTCGCAAAGTACATGAAGCATATCGATAGAATGCTTCTCGGCTAAATCAGGGTATTTACTCAATGTTTTATTGCGATTTGGTGATTTTCCCGGATAGGCCGGTAATACCATTGTTATCGGCTCACCCTTCGCGACCATCCGCTCTATTTTATCTAAGTGAGGATACAGTTCATCTTCACTTAAATACTCACGGTTCTCGTCCGCTTGCGAAACTTCGGACTCTACCAACTTTCGCTCACGAAATACGAGTTGCAGTATCTGACGGGATAACTCCGCTACATTCTGGTTTGACATAAATCTCAGTCCTTATAAACTTATTCATCCAATGCTTGGCGCTTTAGCGAAAATATCGCTAAGCCAAAACATGGTTATTATTTTGCGTACTTCTTTGATTTAATTTTGAAAACCACGCAGGGTCTGCGAGTAGCGCTCGACCTACTGCAATCAAGTCGAACTCATTTTCTTCTAGTCCCCGGATCAAGCTTTCATAAACATGTTGACTGGCGCTTGACGGCCCACCGAGCAAGAAGTCATTACCAAGTCCGACTCCCCCAACGGCTATACAAGGTTTTTGTGTAATCGCTTTTGTCCAGCCTGCCAGTGTCCTTTCACTGCCTTCAAATCCAGGCTCCCAAAACCTTCTTGTGCTCGTATGAAAAACATCCACACCGGCCTCGGAAACTGTTTGCAAGAAAGGAGCTAATTCTTCTGGTGATTGGAAAACACGCGCTGAAAAATTCTGAATCTTCCATTGAGACCAACGGAAACCGATAGTGAAATCGGGACCAACCGCATCACGGATAGCAGTCACGACCTCTGCAGCAAAGCGATAACGGTTTTTTGCCCCACCACCGTATTGGTCGCTTCGTAAGTTAGTCGCTTGCCATAAGAATTGATCGATCAAGTATCCATGGGCAGCATGTATTTCAATACCATCAAACCCGCAAAGCTGTGCATTCTTAGCAGCATTTGCATACGCAGCAATGACCTCGTCAATTTCCTTGATGGTTAGCTTTTTGCCATTTGGTATATTTGGCGCTGACAGTCCGCTGGGGGTAACTGCAGGTACACCAACTTCAGGTGGCATTGCAGCTTCTCTTACACCACCGACATGCCAAAGCTGCGCAAAGATCTTACTGTCAAAGCGGTGCACTTCATTAACCACTTTGCGCCAACCCGACAGTGCGGATTCCGAATACATAAGCGGGACGTTGAAATGTCCATTAGCAGATGCATGCGGAATAACGGTTCCTTCTGTAATGATGAGACCAACGCCATGCTTTGCTCTTTGTCCGTAGTGTTCGACTTGCACCTTACCAGGAATATGCTTTACAGAGCTTTCCTGAGTCATAGGTGCCATTACAACGCGATTGTTGAGCTGTAGATTCGATATTGAGACTGGCGCATTTATTGAACTAACCAGTTTATTTAAATACTCCATTTTGGTTCCATCATTAAATAAATAATAGAATTATTGTATGTTTTCGTAGAACCTTTTTTATGGCAATTACCGACCAAAACCAGCCAATTATTGACACAAGATATAAACACAATAAACAACTTTGTTACAAAATATTTATTATGTTAATCACAAACAAAAAAGCCCCTAAAAAGGGGCAAAATCAAAAGGGAAATTTTAAAATTGAAAATAACTAATATTGCAGGATGTTCATTTAAATAATTAACATTTAAAAATAATACTCAATACTTAACTGAATAAAGTCATCTTTTTTCGTGCTAAAAAACGGATCGTTTTCTCTGGTTTCATCCCCGACCCATATCTCAGTTCTTAATCTCAAAGCGGGAGTTATTCGTGTACTACCTTCTACTCTAAACATCGACCAGTGATGCGCGTCAATATCATGAATGGCACCGATCAATAACTCAGACCCAGAAACGTCATTTATTGCAACTCGAACCCCAAAAAAGACGTCATTCTGGAAACTGGAAGTGCTGTTTTCATCTAATTCATCAAAGCTATATTCAACCAAATAACCTAAATCTGCTTGACCTAAAGCACCTGCGTGTGTGTACTCAAAACCGCTAGTATGCGCGATAGCCCAATCATGTAGGCCTTTTCGATAAATGGTTTCATTCTTAATCAGCCATCCGCCGAAAACCCCCTGAACTTCCAATCCATACTGGGTAAGTTGGCTGTAATAAGGTGTATAGTGGCCATTTTCCAGTAGCATGCTCGGTGTACGGTTTGTACCAATAAAATATGAAGCGGCAAGCTCCCAACTATCAAAAGAATTTGTCGCTCTCAATGCGAAATCTGTATGGCTATTTTCTTGGTTATCTTCATATTTAGACTGTGAACTAATGACAACATCAGGATGTAAACGCTGTACTTTGCTAGCAAAATTTCGCTCTCTGAAGTATGGCATTACAAACATTTGCAGCGAACCGCTGCCATGAAGCCAATTAAGTTGTAGCATAGGCTGACCGAGCTTATCTTCGCCATCAATACTACTTAAAACATCTGTCTGGTTAACAATATCAACTAAATGCTGGGACTCTGTAACGCCCCAAAATACCTCACTCACTCCTATCTTTGCATCAAAGTTACCATTAATGTAACTCAGATTAAGCTCTCTAAAATCTAACTGATGTCTTGCAGCTCCGAGGCTGTCGTACCTTGCATAAGGTTTGGCAAGTGCACTCCAATTTGTATTGATTGGCAGGTATATTTCAGGCTCAATAAAAATCAAAGATTGACTCTCATGGTGCTCTGGTTGCGCATCCGTATATTGTCGCTGGCTGAAGTTCGCAGTACCTCTAATGTCCACATCCGCAATACAAGCAAAGGTGGTTAACACACCGACTAACAGCATCATTATTAACTTCATCTCTAATCCTTTGCTGCTTGGCTGAGTGAACGCTCACTCATCCAATTGTTTTTTACCTAATACGTGACAAGTTTGCTTGTGCAAAATTCGTCAATCGTACTCCTTGGCTAATGTTATAATTACCAAAAGAAATCGTAGTTTGCGTGCCCTTTTGATGGTTCACCATCAGCAAATCGTCAACGCACCAAAATCTCTCGTTGTAAAGCTGATAGCCTTTAAAATGCTGGGTTTTTAAAGCACTCCCTTTACGATCAAAATATTCTATTTGAAGCGGAATCGTGCGCTTTTTATCCAACCAAACAAGCTGTTTTGAATACCCTGAGTTTTCATATACCGGAGTACGCTCAACAACATTGACCGCTTGGCCTTCAAATTCATCCTCTCGGATAAACTTGTAGGTATACTTTTCAACTTCTTGTGAACTCATATCTTCGTATGCAAAATCACTTCCCATAAAAGGGCCTGACTTGTTACTAGACGAAATACGCTTTACTCGCTTAAGCGCTGGTAGGTAAAGCCACTGATCATCATCTCCAACCTTATGGCTAAACGACAGCATCACTGTGCCTTTCACATCATATGGGGTATCAAATACCACCAAACTTTTATCTCCATCATCCTCAACTTCAAGCATCTCATTTCTAACCTTACGGATATTTTGATTACCCGCTCTGTCTTGCAGCGTCATGGTGATATCAACGGTTTGATCTACCCAACCAGAATCCACTTGATCTGCCAGCTGGGCAAGTTGTAGTCCTTTATCTTCATCGCTCGCTGCAAATGTGAGTGTCGAGCTAGCTAGCAAGCTAGTTGCCACAAAAACCTTTTTTAAATTCAGCATATTATTTCTCCTTATGATGCTAGTTGCGCGTTGATCAATCTTTCATCAGCAGCTCGTTGCTCGGCACGGTCAACAAACAAAATGATCGCTGGAAGTAAAATGTTGATGACTAATAGAGCTGCTACCACAGTTAACGCAGACATCAAACCTAAAGAACTATTCAACGAGAAAGAAGACATAGTTAGGACGGTATAACCTGCAATTAACGTAACTGACGTAAATAGCAATGCATTTCCCACATTTTGATACGCGTATTTAATAGCATCGGCAGGGGCAAGGTTAAATTGCTCTTTACCACGCAAGTATTTGATCATGAAGTGAACACAGTTATCGACTATGACACCTAGTGTTGCAGACACCACAATAGAAACTTCCATTCCGGCCTGCCCTCTTAACAGCGTCCAAGCACCAAACGCGAAGATCGCTGGTAATACATTAGGTAATACACTAATAAGGCCATATTTGATGTTACGCATTGCAATAAATACGACAATACAAATCATAATGAGAGATAATAATGTGCCTGTGACCATTCCTTGAATATTCACATCTGACTGGTGAGCAAAGATCACCGTAGCGCCTGAACCAATCGCATGCATATAAGCTGGCGCATTATTTTTTAACCATGCTTCGCCTTTAGCTGCCGCCTCTCTTAGCTCATTAGTTGAAACATCTTTCATCGTAATGACTACCTTCGAGCTAGATTTATCCATATTGATCTGATTGGTTAGATCTAGACCGTATGGTAGTGACATTTCGTATAGCAATAAGTATTGCGCAGCGAGCTCTTTATTTTCAGGTATACGATAAAAGCTTGGATCATCACCATGAAGGTTTTTATTCAATCGCTTCATGGTATCGGTCAAGACACTCACATTATAAACGTTATCAAAGCTACGATAGTATTTCGCAAAATCATCTAGCGTATTTAAATATTCAGCATCACTAATTCCCTGAGAGCCTAAAGACTGAATGTTAAACTCAATACTGTATAATCCTGTTACATTTTTTTGAACAAAGTCTGCATCATTTCTAAACTGTGTTTTGTCAGAGAAATACTCAACCCACCTATCATCTAATTTAAGATTTGGAATAGGGATCATAAAAGCAATAGTTAATGCAGAGAAAATAATAATGACGGTCTTATATTTACTTTCAATAAAGTGAGAGAGTTTTGCCCAAATTTTATCTGAAAACTTTGTGTCTTGCTCTTTTTGCTTAATCCAATTTGGTAAAATATACAGTAAGCAAGGCAATAATGTGATCGATAAAACAAACGCAATAAATACACCAATCGCCGTAATATTGCCTAAGTCATGGTAAGGAGGTGCATCAGCAAAGTTCAAGGCAACAAAACCAATAATTGTTGTTAAACTAGTCAGTAAAATTGGCAAGAAGTTAACCGACATTGACTCTTTAATTACTTCGGCATCGCTCACACCACGGCGTTTGGCAATAACAAAACTCATTATGATATGAACAGAATCAGCAACTGCTAATGTCAGAATAATAGTCGGAGCGATTGAAGATGGAGCCGTAAGCGGGATACCAAGCCAGCCAACAATTCCCATCGTTGTAATAGTCGATAAGTGCACTATTGCAACTGTCATTAATACCTGCAATACAGAGCGGAATAACACCAGCAATATCGCCAACATCACCATATACATAACAGGCATGATGTTCACGATATCTTGCATACCTATCTCAGCAAAAGCGTGGTTTAGCATATGTACGCCAGATAATCGAACTTCTACCGGGTACTGAGCTTCAAGCTCTTGAGCCAATTCTCTCACTGCAGATACGGCCTCAGAAGTCTCCATCGGCGACTTACCTGGAAGCGTTAGCACCACATTGACACCTGTGTGTTCCCCATTTTGAGAAACAATACGGTTTTCCAACATAGGTTCAGCAAGCGCAACCTGACGGATATAATCAATATTAGAGCCGATTAATTCACTTTCAGATTTAAATAAGTGCGCGACAGTAAGATCATCATCATTTGCTACTGTATTTTGATAATTGCTCAATGAGTCAACTCTCGTCGCATAAGGAACTTTCCAAGCTTCTTCCGTTGCATGTAACACAGCAGATAGCACAGCTTTGTCGAATACAGTTCCCCCAGACTTAGGGCTAATAGAAATATAGATGCTATCGGAAAGTGCATAATCACTTTCTAATTCATCCATCGCAGCAATCACAGGTGATGGCGAACCAAAGTAGTACCTGTAGTCACTACTAAAGCCAACCCTGCTTTGTCCAAGACTTGTGGCTATACAAATGGCGACGACTATCAGCGTAACCACATATCGAAAACGTATCAGCAGCTCAGTAAAGCGTTTCATTTTGCTTGGCTGAGATGCAATTTGAGTTTCAATGCTCAAAATAGAACTCCCCTGTCGGATTAAAATCACACTAAATTAACATTACACCCCAAATTGTATGCAAAACGTAAACGTGGTATCATTGCATAATTGGACCAAATACGGACAGTTTCTGACAATGATAAGGATTGGGCTTTTTTTATACCCACATTGCATGCCTGCAGGATTATTTTACTTTTTAGACTTATTAGAGACCGTTAATAATCGGCTATCTCAACCCGCATTTGAGGTATCTTGGGTAGGCTTAGAGAAAACTGAAGTCACATGCGCACACAACATCAAGCTCAACGTCGATAACGTTATCAATGACTATCAATACGACGCGATATTATTACCTGGCTTTTGGGGAAGTACAGATCTCCATTGCTTGCCTATTACCTATGGGCGATTAATTAACGAGCTAAAAAAGTTACCCAGCGAAACGCAAGTTTGGTCATATTGCACCGGCGTCGCATTACACGCGGAGTCTGGGCGCTTAAATCAAACGAAAGCCACGATTACATGGTGGTTAACGGATCAAGCGGCTTCACGCTTTTCTAAAGTAAAATGGAATAATCATTTAGCGTGTATTTATCACCCTGATGGTGACGCTACAACTTCTGGCGCCAATGGCTATTTACAAATATTCCATAATCTTATGCGACATAAATTCGAAGAAAGTGTTGCGCGAGATGTATTCAAATTTTTAGTACTACCTCGACCACATTTAGACTATTTGCCCTTTAGGCACTTGGATCTGGTTTATCTTGACGATCCGTTATTGAAAAAAGTATTTCATTGGGTTGATAAGACACTCGCATGCGACCTATCGGTATCAAACCTTGCAGACCATTTGAACTTAACTGAGCGAACACTAGCAAGAAGGGTCAAGACGCTGCTCAACATGACCGTTCTGAAGCTAATAGAGCAAATCAAGATTAACCGTGCCTGCGAGCTCTTGGTTTTGACATCACAAACAATCAACGTCGTGAGCGATAACTTAGGTTATAACGATGACAGCCAATTTAGGCGGACATTTAAGCGCATAACAGGGCTTACTCCAAAAGAATATAGAAGCCAATTCAAAGATCACGATGAGTTGTCTGAGAAACAACGAGATATGCTTTATTAAGTGTGGTATGCAGCCTAACCTCTAGATTAATACCAATTAGTCTTACTAGTTGCTCAATTTGAAGGAGTAAATCTGACACTAACTGCGTTAAAAATTTCTCATTTAGAGCAACTAAATAACCTGAACTAGGGATAACAACTTGTTCTCTAGCAGTCATCCCTTACTACTGCGTTAAATTTGCTTGCAATAGGCCAGCTATTGACGCACAAATTTGCCTTGTATTTAGAAATAACTTCAGGCTAAAGTGATACTGCAACCTTTAAACTATTGAATTAACTTACTTCTTATCCCGAGTTCAGTTTAAATACCAAAATTTTCGTCTGGTTATCGGCTAGATTTTCTCGCTTCAAAATAGATCTCTTAAGTAAGCGAATTGGTATAAGACGCGACACAATTGAAGCCATGTGTGGTTTAAGGAAATTATTGCCAACTTACTACCTGACATTTAATCCCTAAACCCTTAAAATATGGAGCTTTGAAAATCTGTTTGGAATGACCATGCAAGCCGTTATCGAACAACTTAATGAAAATCTCAAGATCATATACCGCCAAGCGCTGGATGCTGATAAAAAACTCGATGAATTGCAGCAGCAAGGTCATGGTAAGTTTAAAGCGTTATTTAAAGAAGAAGCGGGGTTTACGTTTGAAGCAAAGCGCTTTAAACCTTATGTTTTGGATGTTGCAGCCGACGTTGAAGGCCTATCGACAACTGAAAAAATTGACGAGCAAAAACTCGCACTGGTTGTTAAAAAGTTACAATCCTTACTACAGCTACTGGCTACATTTAAATAGCCAACTAGTTAACCAAACACGCAGCTTGGCCGCTGCGTGTAAGCTTATCTCAAGGCTAATGCCTGTTAATTAACTAACCTTTTTAATCAGGTCATTTTCAAACCAATCAGTTAAGAGACGCTTTTCATAATAAAAGGATTCGTCCATGCCTCTTTTTATTCTATCCATGAACGACATATCTTTTAACGTCACGCCATTTTCCTCTGCGATGGTTTTACCAGACTTATCTGTTAACTTATAGCTAATTTCAAAACGAGGGAAATGGATTGGTTTAATCACCCGAATATCAGTGGTACCGTAATGAACATCACCAGCAAGGTCTATCTCATCAAAGGTAATTGCGAGCTTGTAGCCCTCGGGTAATTTCGTCGCTAATTCTTCTAGATGCTTCTGTAGTTGCTTTTCAACCCGTTTATGAAACGAACCTCGCGTTTCATTACCAGGTCTAACATCGCGATACTCTTTAAAGTCCTTCCAAGTCACAGCGACCTCACCTGCATTGACAAACAAGGGAGTCATAAATAAAGCAAGTATTGCAATTTGTGTTTTCATCTTTGGATCTCCTTCAAACTCTACCATCACCTTACTCCTTCATTGTGCGAAGTAAAGCAAGATCACACCCTTTTACGCAGTGTGACATTTGACTACATTTACATAACCAACCTAAAGCTGTACACAAAAGTTAGCTAGCTGAATGAAAAACTAAGTTCACTAATACTATTCCACCCTAGATAAGTGCTTGCTCAAAAGCAATGTAGGATTTCTGGGAGTTATTAAAAACCAAAGTTAAAGCATTCTAAGGAATCACAATTGCTAGCGTTCAAGTTAGCTTATAGTTAGTAAGACCTAAATTAGGGTAAATCGTTCTCAAACGGATGTAATCAAAGCGGTGTCTTTACGACTACAAGCAATCGTGTAGCTTCATCCTTATGCTCTTTTATCCCCATCAAACCACTGCTATTTATTTTGCATGATAAATCCGCCCACTATTGACATTCACAAAAAACCAACCAAAATACACTTTTTAGAAACACAAAAGGACATTGTTTCAAATGAAGTATTTCTTATATCTCAGTGTGTTAATCATGAGTCTGTGCAGCACTTATGTACATGCTGAAAGAACAGTACTATGTAATGCTTGTAGTCCAGAGCACTCGCAAAAACTAGTAGAAGAAGTCACTCGCTATGAAGGCGAGCGGATATATGTTGTAGATCTCGTTCACTCATCACCTAAAATAACACTTTATAAATCTGTTTTAGACCTAAGTACTGATGAAGTAACTGCACCTAATAAATACCACGCATTTAGTATTGAATATCACGGGCCAGACTCGGTTATGTCACAGCAACTCAAAGAAAAACTAATCGAAGTTCAAAAGACTGTAGAGGTGCTCCGTAAACGGACAGCTGAGATCACGTTACTCGTCAACGAGGAATTTGAAAGTGCATTTCAAATTGCCTTACCCGAGCACAACTTCATAAGTAAAATTGCCACTCGGATTAAAACAGACAAAAAGGTTAAAAATCAATTCACTCTCATTCATACACAACTAAAACAGCTAAAAGCTGATCTGGGTCTAGATATTGGGTTATCATCACTAGGCTTAAACCTGAAACCTGTGTTGGTAATAAATTTTAAAGATGGCACCAATGCTTGGGTGAAGTTGGATTTGCTCACAACTAATGGAACAAGTGTAGCCGTAGAGGGAAGTCTCATAAAAGCACTCGATAAACAAGGCCAGATTATTCCTATTGGTGGTGGCGTCTTAGGGGTTAGGCTTTGGGCCAAAGACAGAGCATTAAATGAGGAAACCGCTGGTAGCATGAAGTGGCTCACCGAATGGCTAAGTAGGGTGGAAGATCGGGGCGTGCCCATATATAACTCAGATAATAGTGGTCAAGGTAATGCTAGCACATCAATTAAAGACTGCCATGTTGTCATAACAAGAAATAAAAAAGGCCAAGAGCAGGTATCGCTAGTTTGTAGCTAACTTGAGATTGGATTAAGAATAAGATAACTAATCCTTTAAGTTCACTTTCAATTATCCAAGTGGTAACTAGGTAAATTAGTGCATCAATAGCTCACTATTGGTCATGGGTTTAGCGCAATTCGCACCAAAAGTGATTTGTTTGCAATAGTAAGTGAGTTGGTAAGCTGAGCAATCAGCCTTCTATTTTGATGATTTTTTAGGTCGAGATTTATCCTGTCATATTGCGCTTGTCATTGTGAAAGAGCTCACTATCTCTCGATTTTTTGTGCTGTGTTAAATAGTCAAATTATAATAATTAAAAGCACCTATATGAAAAAAACAATTAACACCTACCTTGGAACGTTAGCGAGCTGCCTTTGTGTGCTTGCAACGAATTCTCATGCGCTTGGAAATGACAACGATTCAATCGACAACCTGCCTAGCACAGCTCTGCAGTGGCAAGCTGTTGCAAAACAAGATATCCATTACGCCTATCAGCAATCAGCTACTAACCACCCCGGTATGTTGGATAGCCACAATCCTGGCTTTGCACAGTTACTTGAAAACGCAAAGCAACAAGCCTTAGTGCTTGCTGAAAAGATCAAAAATACCTCAGGCTATGAGGCCACAATTGCCCGTTTTAATACGGTTTTACAGGATGGTCATGCTGGCGCTGTGGCGGTTTTACCAAAATCGGTGAGGCAACCTAGACGTTGGCCGGGGTTCTCGGTAGTCTGGCGTGGTGATGGTTTAAAAGTGTATTACAGCGAGCATGATAAAGTGACTAAGGGCGACAAGATCATAAGCTGTAATGATACACCTATTAAGCCGTTAATGCGTAACACGTTGTTTAAGTTTCATGGTCAAGTTGAGCAGCCAGGTCATTGGTGGAATCAAGGGTGGCGATTATTAATCGACGACGGTAATCCATTTTTACCACCATTAAAAACATGCGACTTTGTGCAATCGAGTGGCGTGGCCTACAGTCTACAATTACAGTGGGTAGAACGACCAGATAGTGTTAGTCAACATCTAGTAAATGCTTACAATGGCGATAAGTTGGAGGTCGGTTTACATTGGCCTGTCGAAGATATAGCCTGGATAGCAATGCCCACCTTTGCACCTAACGAAACAGAAAAATCAAATTACCAGCAACTATTTGCTGACTTAGCTAGGCAACGCGAACAACTTCTCACAGCTACAGCTGTGGTATTAGACCTTCGTCATAATCAAGGTGGTTCAACGTATTGGAGTTTGAAAATCGCCGAGCAATTATGGGGGCAGCAAATCGTTAATTATCGAAAAGATAAACATGACGAAAAATCACAGGTGTGGTGGCGAGCATCAAAAGATAATACTCAGTATGTAGAGTCGTTAATAACTGTATTACGCGACCAGCCTGAGATGCATGAAATGGTGAAAGCAGTGTCTGTAGGTATGCGTGCATCCTTAGAGGCTGGAAAGCCATTTTATGTAGAGCATAAGCCACAAGCAAACAATGCTTCAAAGCAGCTAGCTGAAAGTGACTTTAAAAATAAAGCGATAGTGATCGTGCCGGGGCAATGTGGCAGCGCCTGTCTGGATGCTGTCGATACTTTTAAGTTGTTTTCAAATACAGTGTTATTTGGCGCCCCAAGTAGCTCAGATTCAACCTATATGGATGTAAGGTTGGTTGATACCCCATCAGGCTTGAGCAAGGTCATTATTCCTAATAAAGTCTATGTAAATAGAGCTCGTGGCAATGGTGATTTTTATCAACCTGACATCCCATTTAATGAGGTCGAGTGGACAACAGACGCCTTATTAGAGGGAATCAAAAAGTGGCCGGTAGTGAGGGAGTTGGTGAATAAAGATATAAAGCACTAAAAACTTTGATGCTCTGCTATGAAATTGAAAAATTAAATCACGAAAAATAACACAAGAGAATAAAGACCTTATCTATCATTACACATCTGCTGAAGAGCGAGTGGGTATTCTTACGAATAAGCAGTTATGGGCTACACATCCACGGTGTTTGGATGATATAGGGGCGTTTATTTATATTCTTGGGGGATAAATAAAAGCAGCAAGGTGCTATAGAGAAAAAGTTTGGGAATTATTACTCATGGAGTCGAGTACCTCAAAGAAATAGAAGTTCATTTGCCTGAGCGTGTAGAACCTAGTATCAAATATAAAAAGCACAAACCCAGCCGAAGCTGGGTTTTTAAAGCGTGTAGTGCTTAGGAGATGATGTTTACATCATGCCGCCCATACAGAGCTTAAGCTTTTGTTTCTATTTAACTATTAACATGGGAAAAAGTGGCGATACCCCACTTAATACCCCTCGGATGAAATAAAGGATAAATTTATTTATTTTTCACCCAGTTACCTATATCAATAGCGCGCTAACAACAACTCTAAGGCTCTGAAGCAATTCAATATAAATTATTTAATAACAAATTGTTATGATACTGGCAATCATATAATTAGAAGTAAATTTCGAACTACCTTGTATTGTAATAGGAACATAGATAAATTAAAATTTTCTCCGAGTTTGATTCTGAGAAAAGGCTTTCAAGAGTCAAGTTACAAAATCACTCTCTTTTTCTCATCATACAAAATAACTTCAAGGACAAAGGAATATTATGAAAGTTACCGGTTTATTAAAATCGCTTATGTTAGCGACATTGGTTAGCACTTCTGCTATATCTTATGCTCAAGCCGAAGGAGGATTAGTTCAAAGAGCTGAAGCGGTCGCTAAAGCTGAAGGTATTACTATGGCTGAGCTGCTAGACCGTTCTGAAAGTGGCGAGCTAGACGTAAATCAAAGAGCAGCTGAATTAAATGCTGAATGGGGACGCTGCGAGACCTATAAATATACAAAGTATGCAAGTGCTAAAGTAGATCAAGAAATTACTCTTACCAATTTTTCAAGCTTTGGCGGTACTTGTAATTCTTACTTTTTCACAATAGAAAGAAACTATGATGGCCATGATATGGAATTAATTTTATACCGTGATGATAGAGAAATTGATCGAGGTACTCATATCGGAAGATACCTTCCTCGTGGCAGCTATAGATTAACTCTGAAAAACAACGGTGGCGGTACAAGTATACGTGGCGGTGTACGTTACGAATACCGCGAGAATTAATTTATATTACGCAGGCTAATTAAGCCTGCGTATCAACAAGTTTAGTTTCTTGGCTTTTTAGGAAATTGATCACCTTCTCTTGATACTCTTGGAGAAAAGATTCTGAAGTGATTTTAGCAACTGTTTGCTGTTTCTTTTGAACATTACCCAACACACCATGAAATGAGCGGTAGTTCTCTTTTTCCATTTGCGCCGCGCCTTCTACATGATCTACAAAGAAGTCGATAATATTTATTTTTTCGTCAGGCTTGAAACCTTTTTCCTCAAAATTGACACCATCTAAAGAACCTTTCACCCCCATTACATCATCCCAAAATGTGTCACGTAAGCTCCCTGTATACCCACTCGAGCGTGCCATATCAGACTCCAACGTTCGAATTGCGTCAACAATACCTTTAAATTCATTGATAGACATATTCTCAAAATCAAAGCCCTCAGGATTAAGTAGAGCGCTGTATGGTGAACTGCTCGGTGCATCACCTGTAAATGCAGCAATAGACACAGACTCGTCAGATACTTGTTTCTCTTTGGTATCTTTAATCTGATTTGGTTCTGGTTCCTTTTTTACGGGCGCAGCAAACGGTTGTGTAGGTGTTGATGTTGGCGCATTCGTTGTTGACGCCGAATGGATATTAAAATGAATAGTCATAAAAGCTCCTTTTCGTATTGCCTTAGTATCGGCAGTATTCCTATTTTACTTTAGCATATTGTGTTGGATTTTATGGTTGTTATACATCGGTTTATTAGCCCACCTAAGCATGTTCCTGCTACTAGTCCATTTGTGTGAAACAGCACAAAGCACATTTTTTTACAACACATGGGACTTAAATCGATACCCCACTTTATATCCCTAAAATAATGACGCTTGAGCAAATTTCAGGCATAAAAAAACCCTAACATCAAACTGTTAGGGTTTTTCTAAAGCGTGTAGTGCTTAGGAGATGATGTTTATTACATCATGCCGCCCATGCCACCCATTCCGCCCATGCCGCCCATATCTGGACCAGCAGTTTCTTCTTTCGGAATTTCAGCAACCATCGCTTCAGTGGTGATCATTAGACCAGCAACTGATGCTGCGAACTGAAGTGCAGAACGCGTTACTTTAGTTGGGTCTAGGATACCCATTTCGATCATGTCGCTGTATTCGCCAGTTGCAGCGTTGTAACCGTAGTTACCTTCGCCAGCTTTAACTGCGTTAACCACAACTGATGCTTCGTCACCTGCGTTTGAAACGATTTGACGAAGTGGTGCTTCCATCGCACGAAGTGCCACTTTAATACCGTGGTTTTGGTCTTCGTTATCACCCGTTAGCGATTCAAGCTTGCTCGCAACGCGAACTAGCGCAACACCACCACCAGGTACTACACCTTCTTCAACCGCTGCGCGAGTTGCGTGTAGCGCATCTTCTACGCGGTCTTTTTTCTCTTTCATTTCAACTTCAGTTGCTGCGCCAACTTTGATTACTGCAACACCGCCTGCAAGTTTTGCCATGCGCTCTTGTAGTTTCTCTTTGTCGTAGTCAGAAGTTGCTTCTTCGATTTGTGCTTTGATCTGAGATACGCGACCATCGATTGCTTCTTGCTCGCCAGCACCGTCGATGATAGTTGTATCATCTTTAGTGATAACCACGCGCTTAGCTGTACCTAGGTCTTCAACCGTAGCTTTCTCAAGCTCAAGGCCAATTTCTTCAGAGATAACTGTACCACCAGTTAGTGTCGCGATATCTTGAAGCATCGCTTTACGACGATCACCAAAGCCAGGCGCTTTAACCGCTGCAACTTTCACGATGCCACGCATGTTGTTTACAACCAGAGTTGCCAGCGCTTCACCTTCAAGGTCTTCAGCAATGATTAGTAGCGGCTTGCTTGTTTTCGCAACAGCTTCAAGTGTAGGTAGAAGCTCACGAATGTTTGAGATCTTCTTGTCTACTAGAAGAATATGTGGGTTATCTAGCTCAACTTGGCCTTTTTCAGCGTTGTTGATGAAGTACGGAGAAAGGTAACCACGGTCAAACTGCATACCTTCAACTACATCTAGTTCGTTCTGTAGTGATTGGCCTTCTTCTACAGTGATAACACCAGACTCGCGACCTACTTTTTCCATTGCTTCTGCAATGATGTCACCAATCTCTTTGTCAGAGTTAGCTGAAATTGTACCAACTTGTGCAATCGCTTTTGCGTCTGAACAAGGTACTGAAAGTGTTTTTAACTCTTCAACTGCAGCGATAACTGCTTTGTCGATACCACGCTTAAGGTCCATTGGGTTCATACCCGCAGCAACTGACTTAAGACCTTCGTTCACGATAGCTTGCGCAAGAACCGTTGCAGTTGTAGTACCGTCACCCGCTGCGTCATTTGCTTTAGACGCAACTTCTTTAACCATTTGTGCGCCCATGTTCTCGAACTTATCTTCAAGCTCGATCTCTTTCGCAACAGATACACCGTCTTTTGTGATAGTTGGTGCACCGAATGACTTTTCTAAAACAACGTTACGGCCTTTAGGACCTAGTGTTACTTTTACTGCGTCTGCTAGTACGTTTACGCCTTTTAGCATTTTTGTACGAGCGTCACCTGCAAAACGAACTTCTTTAGCTGCCATGTTATAAATTCCTCTTAAATTCTGTTGTCGATTAAACTAAAAAGTATTAATTATTCTACGATGCCTAAGATGTTATCTTCGCGCATGATCAGGTACTCTTGACCTTCGATCTTTTCAGTTTTTTCGATGTAAGAGCCGAACAACACTGTGTCGCCAGCTTTTACTTGTAGTGCTTTAGTTTCACCATTGTCCAACACGCGGCCGTTGCCTACTGCAACTACTTCACCACGTGAAGACTTTTCAGCTGCAGAACCAGTTAACACAATGCCGCCAGCTGACTTTGTTTCTTCTTCAAGACGCTTAACAATGACGCGATCATGTAAAGGACGAATGTTCATTTATATAGTTCTCCTAACAGTTTCTGAACAATGACAGAAATAATGCTTTTTTAAGGCGGTGTTACATCCACAGGTTGTGGTTAACACACGCAATTTTAATTGCTTTCATTTATGGGGATGGGCAAATTAAAACCCAAGAGAAAAAACCAAAAAAATTTAGTCTTTTCTTTCGTATTCACCTTCAATCGTTGTTGAAGAATTTCTACCCGATTGATTTTTATATGGATCTCTAATTTCTTCTTGCTGCTCCGGACGCTCATCGCGTGATTGACTAGCAAACGGTGACTGGCCTGAATGCATGCCTGTTTGCACTCTTACGGTGGCATGAGCTAAAAGCGACTGCGCCAGCTTTTTTCTAACGGCTGGAGTTAACAGTAAAAAACCTAATACATCGGTCATGATCCCAGGCGTCATCAATAGCACGCCGGCAATAATCACACACAAACCGGTAAATAAATCTTGTGCAGGCAATTGCCCACGAGACATCTGTTGCTGTACGTTGACATAAGCGCCAAAACCCTGCTGTTTCACTAGTCTTGCCCCTAAAATAGCGGTACCAATTACAAGCGCAATGGTAGCAAAACCGCCTATCACCTCGCTGACTTGGATCAGCAAAGCAATTTCAATAATCGGAATAGCGATAAATAAAATAAATAAGAATCTAAACATACTTTCTCCAAATCTACGAAAGATAAATATGGGTGCTAAGGTCTTAATTCAAGCGATATAAGTAAGACGCTTTAGAAAAGAGGCGCTATCCGCTAAGATGCCATTACTAACCCTAAAATGGAAATGGCAATGGGCGTAAGATATAAACTCGTCTTATCTACATGCGAT
This sequence comes from Pseudoalteromonas piscicida, assembly GCF_000238315.3. NCBI lineage: Bacteria > Pseudomonadati > Pseudomonadota > Gammaproteobacteria > Alteromonadales > Pseudoalteromonadaceae > Pseudoalteromonas > Pseudoalteromonas piscicida. Next base: position 3,825,085 of record NZ_CP011924.1, on the reverse strand, counting down.
TCAGTTACTGAAGCGCGTAAGATTGCAACGCAACTTGTAGAGCAAAAACTTGCAGCTTGTGTGAACCTAATCCCAGCAGTGGAATCTATTTATGTTTGGGAAGGTCAGGTTGAACATGCACAAGAAACCAAGCTGTTAATCAAGACAAAATCCGAAAAACTAGAGCAAGTGATGGCCGCGATTCGTGAACTACACAGTTATGATGTTCCAGAAATTCAAGTCGTGGACGTAACCAGCGGCAACTTAGCTTATTTCAAATGGATGGACGAGGTATTATTGTAATGCGACTCTTAGTAGTTCTTTTCTCATTGCTGATGTGGTTTCCCGCGCAAGCAAACAATGCAGTGCTAGACAGCTTACTGGCTCCTAAACAACAGACTTTTTTACCAGTAAAAGAAGCATTCAAGTTCGATTTTGACCAACAAGGCAACACCTTGTTTGTAGGTTGGGACATCGCCGACGGCTATTACTTATATAAGAAGAATCTTCAAATTATCGCCAAACAAGCCGACATCCAAGTGCCGGAGCTTGAGCAAGGAAAGATGATTGAAGATGAGTTTTTTGGTCGCACTGAAGTCTACTTTAATAACTTATCCGTTATCTCTAAGCTCAGTAATATCGAGCAAGGTGCAATCGTAAAAATACGCTATCAAGGCTGCGCCGAAGCGGGGCTTTGCTATCCGCCAGAAATTGTTGAAGTGCCGCTAAGCACGATTGCCGGAGAAAAGCCAAAGACCACCTCAACCAAAGCTCCTGAAACGAAAGCACCTGAGAAAAAAGCAGAAGTTCAAAGCGAAAGCGCGCCTGTGGATAACGATAATTTATCTTTCACTGAGCAGTTAATGCAGCGCAGCTTACTTGCGAATATTTTGACGTTCTTTGGCCTTGGTATTGGCCTTGCGTTTACCCCTTGTGTATTCCCGATGTTCCCTATTTTGTCGAGCCTCATCGCCGGTCAACAAGGTCTTTCGACTAAAAAAGCCTTCAGTTTGTCTTTTATTTATGTGCAAGGTATGGCGGTCACTTACGCTGCGCTTGGGTTAGTCGTTGCGTATTTCGGTGGCCAAATTCAAGGCTACTTGCAGCATCCAGCGGTACTTATCAGCTTTAGTATATTGTTCGTCGCACTTGCGCTATCTATGTTTGGGGTTTACGAAATTCGTTTGCCTAGCGGCATGATGGATAAACTCACTCAGCTCAGTAACAAGCAAAAAGGCGGCAATTACTGGGGCGTATTCATTATGGGTGTGCTTTCTGGACTTATTGCATCGCCTTGCACCACGGCTCCACTTTCTGGCGCGCTATTATTTGTCGCGCAAAGTGGTGATTATGTGGTGGGCGCGGTAACGCTATATGCCCTTAGCTTGGGCATGGGCCTACCGCTATTACTGCTAGGTACCTCAGGTGGAAAATTACTACCAAAAGCAGGTGGCTGGATGGATCAGGTCAAAACGCTATTTGGTTTTGTGATGCTCTTCGTACCGCTTATCCTTTTAGAGCGCATACTCGATGCGACAGTGATTATCTCACTTGCCGGTGGCCTCGCCGTAGCGACAGCACTCTACTTGCATTATTGGCAAAGCCAATTACAGGCAGGCAAAGGTAAAACCACATTATGGGGCTTCGCGATCACCCTGTTTATTGTTGGTTTATATGCATTAAAAACAAGCCTGTTTCCAGCACCTGCAGCTGTTGTAAGTACTGCATCGACTCAAACCGAGACCGTTACCGGAGAGCAGAAGTTTAAGCTACTACCTGACTTAGCCGCGCTTAAAGTCGCCGTTGCTGAGGCCAATGCTAAAGGCAAAGTGCCTATCGTTGATTTATACGCAGAGTGGTGTGTTGCGTGTAAAGAGTTTGAAAAATACACTTTCCCGAAACCTGAAGTACAAGCACAGTTCAAAGATTATGAGCTATTAAAGCTCGATTTGACCAAGGCCAATGACAACACCCAAGAGATCATGGAAGCATTTACGGTGTTTGGTTTACCGACTATTTTAATCTTTGATAGCCAAGGTAATGAGATGCCAGCACACCGCATCACAGGCTTTTTAGACGCAAAAGACTTTGCTGCCCACCTAGAAAAGGCCAAGCAGGACGCAAAGTAACCATTTTAGGGGCAAGCTTGTTTGCCCCTCTACCCTTCTGATTAGACCAGTATTTTGCTGCTATTTACCTCGAACTCTCTATAATACTCCACGAAATGGAGAAATATTTGCTATTTGCTGGAATTCGGCTTAAGTTAACAAGCCATACAGTCTAAATTTTTGGCTAATGCTTTAGTTAAAGGAAGTTCGCGTAATATGTCTGCAAAATTAAAGATTTTATTAGTAAACGGCCCTAATTTAAATATGCTAGGTCGCCGTGAGCCGCACAAGTACGGCACGCAGACTCTCAACGAAATTGTTGACGCATTAACTGAATATGCAGAAGCACAGCAAGTCAGCTTGTCACACATTCAAAGTAATAGTGAAGCGCAGCTAATCGAGGCTATTCACGCTCAATATGAACAATGCGATGCGATTATCATTAATCCCGCCGCATTTACCCATACGAGCATTGCCCTTCGAGACGCTTTACTCAGTGTGGACATCCCTTTTTATGAAGTACACATCACCAATGTGTACGCCAGAGAGCCATTTCGCCACAAGTCTTATTTTTCTGATGTGGCGGAAGGCGTGATATGTGGATTAGGCGCGTTGGGCTATCGTGCTGCATTTGATGCAGCGTTAGCGCAATTGCGAAAACAAAATAACTCAAATTAACTAACAGGCGGGTCATTGTATGGATATTCGCAAGATCAAAAAACTTATCGAGCTAGTAGAAGAATCAGGTATTGCAGAGCTAGAAATCACTGAAGGTGAAGAGTCAGTACGTATCAATCGCCACAGCAGTGCACCAGTTTATGCGCAACCTCAACAATACATGGCAGCTCCAGCGGCACCTGCACCAGCAGCACCAGCGGCGGCTCCTGCAGTAGAAGCAGCACCAGCAGAAAGCAGCGCACCTGCAGGTCACCAAGTTAAGTCTCCTATGGTTGGTACTTTCTACACAGCTTCTTCTCCAACAGCAGCGGCATACGTTGAAGTAGGTTCAAAAGTAAATGTTGGCGACACACTTTGTATCGTTGAAGCCATGAAGATGATGAACCAGATCGAATCAGACAAAGCTGGTGTAGTGAAAGCAATCCTAGTTGAAAACGGTGAGCCAGTAGAATTCGACCAACCGCTATTCATCATCGAATAATTACGCAGAAGGTCAACGTTATGTTAGATAAAGTAGTCATTGCAAACCGAGGTGAAATTGCACTTCGCGTATTGCGTGCCTGCAAGGAGCTAGGTATTAAGACGGTTGCTGTGCACTCAACAGCTGACCGCGACCTAAAACACGTTCTTCTTGCGGATGAAACCATTTGTATCGGTAAACCTGCGGCAAGCGAAAGCTACCTTGATATTCCTCGTATTATCGCGGCAGCCGAAGTCACAGACGCGGTTGCTATTCACCCAGGTTACGGTTTCCTTTCTGAAAATGCCGACTTTGCAGACCAAGTTGAGCAAAGTGGCTTTATCTTTATCGGTCCAAAGGGCGACACTATTCGTCTAATGGGTGATAAAGTATCAGCAATTGAAGCGATGAGAAAAGCAGGCGTACCTTGCGTGCCAGGTTCTGATGGTCCATTGACCGATGACAACGACCGCAATACGCAGATCGCTAAGCGTATCGGCTACCCAGTTATCATCAAAGCGGCTGGCGGCGGCGGTGGTCGTGGTATGCGTGTCGTTCGCAACGAGAAAGAACTCGCAAACTCTATCGCCTTAACACAACAAGAAGCGAAGCAGTTCTTCGGTAACGGCATGGTTTACATGGAAAAATTTCTAGAAAACCCACGCCATATCGAAGTACAAGTACTCGCTGACGGTCAAGGCAATGCAATCCACCTAGGTGAGCGCGACTGTTCAATGCAGCGTCGTCACCAAAAAGTAGTGGAAGAAGCACCTGCACCAGGGATCACAGCTGAAATGCGTAAGTACATTGGTGATCGCTGTACTCGTGCGTGTATCGAGATTGGTTATCGCGGTGCAGGTACGTTTGAATTCTTATACGAAAACGGCGAGTTCTACTTCATTGAAATGAACACCCGTATTCAGGTTGAGCACCCAGTAACTGAAATGGTCACTGGCGTAGACTTAATCAAAGAGCAACTTAAGATTGCTGCTGGTCAACCGCTTTCTATCACACAAGAAGACGTGGTGATCCGTGGTCACGCAATCGAGTGCCGTATTAACGCAGAAGATCCAGAAAACTTTATCCCTTCACCGGGTAAAATTACACGCTTCCACCCAGCAGGTGGCCTTGGGATCCGTTGGGACAGCCATATTTACGCTGATTACACAGTACCGCCACATTACGACTCAATGATCGGTAAGTTAATCACTTATGGTGAGAACCGTGATGTTGCGATCGCTCGTGCTAAAAACGCACTGAATGAGCTAGTGATTGACGGGATTAAAACCAATACCCCGCTTCACAAGAAGATCTTGTCTGACGAGAACTTCCAAAACGGTGGTACGAATATCCACTACCTAGAGAAAAAACTAGGCATGCACCAATAACCTAATTCGTTCTCCTAAAAGAGGCCGGCCAATTGCCGGCTTCTTTTATCTCTGCCCTACTTCCAACGAACGTTACTGCTTGCTCATCTTGTGTTTACAGCAAAAATCCAACCCGAATTCTAAGAGACTCTATTTTTTCACTGCAAAACCAGACTAGTACTTACCTCGCCATTTTAATGATCCGCACAGCTCAACACCCGAACCACTACAACATTGGCTTAATATTGAGCGATCAATCCATTCGCCCCGACTTTTTCACGTTTTAATAGTGACAAGCCTGTTAAAAATTTTTATACTGCCTGCGCTTTCAGTGATTTACCTTTAAATCACTACAGCAAATAGCCCTATAGCTCAGTTGGGTAAACTTTCAAAGAAAGTTTACGTCGAGGAAGCGAAGGGATATTAGCGCAGCGACCCTGAGTGTTGAATCCGAGACCGGAACCAAGCTTCATGCATGAATATAACGCGCAAAAATACAAAATGGCCCTATAGCTCAGCTGGGTAAACTTTCAAAGAAAGTTTACGTCGAGGAAGCGAAGGGATATTAGCGCAGCGACTCTGAGTGTTGAATCCGAGACCGGAACCAAGCTTCATGCATGAATATAACGCGCAAAAATACAAAATGGCCCTATAGCTCAGCTGGGTAAACTTTCAAAGAAAGTTTACGTCGAGGAAGCGAAGGGATATTAGCGCAGCGACTCTGAGTGTTGAATCCGAGACCGGAACCAAGCTTCATGCATGAATATAACGCGCAAAAATACAAAATGGCCCTATAGCTCAGCTGGGTAAACTTTCAAAGAAAGTTTACGTCGAGGAAGCGAAGGGATATTAGCGCAGCGACTCTGAGTGTTGAATCCGAGACCGGAACCAAGCTTCATGCATGAATATAACGCGCAAAAATACAAAATGGCCCTATAGCTCAGCTGGGTAAACTTTCAAAGAAAGTTTACGTCGAGGAAGCGAAGGGATATTAGCGCAGCGACTCTGAGTGTTGAATCCGAGACCGGAACCAAGCTTCATGCATGAATATAACGCGCAAAAATACAAAATGGCCCTATAGCTCAGCTGGGTAAACTTTCAAAGAAAGTTTACGTCGAGGAAGCGAAGGGATATTAGCGCAGCGACTCTGAGTGTTGAATCCGAGACCGGAACCAAGCTTCATGCATGAATATAACGCGCAAAAATACAAAATGGCCCTATAGCTCAGCTGGGTAAACTTTCAAAGAAAGTTTACGTCGAGGAAGCGAAGGGATATTAGCGCAGCGACTCTGAGTGTTGAATCCGAGACCGGAACCAAGCTTCATGCATGAATATAACGCGCAAAAATACAAAATGGCCCTATAGCTCAGCTGGGTAAACTTTCAAAGAAAGTTTACGTCGAGGAAGCGAAGGGATATTAGCGCAGCGACCCTGAGTGTTGAATCCGAGACCGGAACCAAGCTTCATGGACGAATATAACGCGCAAAAATACAAAATGGCCCTATAGCTCAGCTGGGTAAACTTTCAAAGAAAGTTTACGTCGAGGAAGCGAAGGGATATTAGCGCAGCGACCCTGAGTGTTGAATCCGAGACCGGAACCAAGCTTCATGGACGAATATAACGCGCAAAAATACAAAATGGCCCTATAGCTCAGCTGGGTAAACTTTCAAAGAAAGTTTACGTCGAGGAAGCGAAGGGATATTAGCGCAGCGACCCTGAGTGTTGAATCCGAGACCGGAACCAAGCTTCATGGACGAATATAACGCGCAAAAATACAAAATGGCCCTATAGCTCAGCTGGGTAAACTTTCAAAGAAAGTTTACGTCGAGGAAGCGAAGGGATATTAGCGCAGCGACCCTGAGTGTTGAATCCGAGACCGGAACCAAGCTTCATGGATGAATATAACGCGCAAAAATACAAAATGGCCCTATAGCTCAGTTGGGCAAATCAAGACCGAAGCAGCGCTTCGCAGCTTGATGAGGTGGAGGCAGGACGCCGACAGGATATTGCTTCATGGATGAATTTAATGAGCACTTACAATACAAAATGGCCCTATAGCTCAGTTGGTTAGAGCGCACGACTCATAATCGTTAGGTCCCTGGTTCGAGTCCAGGTGGGGCCACCATTTTCTTACCTTACGTCTTTTGCACTCTTTTTTAACGTACTGCTTAAATCAATATTCAAAAGCTTATTTGATTGCAAACTATAAAGATATTGGCTCCTTAGCCCTAAACTTTAAAGTTGCACAGCTTTAATCCAAAGCAGGTACAAACACAACTTTCAATCCACATCATAAAATACTGAAACCTAGTAACTAGAGCGTCAGATGACTCGACCCCCTACCCACTTGAACTCCATTCATCTAACGCTGGCTAAACTCTAAGTATTTATATCCACATCACGTACCAATACACATAGCGGTTGCAGTAATTAGATAGTTGCCAGAACCAGAAAAATCAAAAAGTTGCATGAAGTTACAGTTACCTTATATTGAAACTGAATAAAAAACAAACACAACTGTAAAGGAAAGACTATGGTTACATTCAACACTCGACTGCTTGCTATGGCATTGGCTTGTAGTTCCACTTCGGTTTTGGCTACACAGGTATTTTATGATCAGGATGGTGCGGGAGATCATTCGCAGTATCAGGGCGCACCTGTCGATTTTATCTCAGCTCGTGCAGGCACAACTGAGTACTTTAATGCGCTCACGGGCGGCTTAGCGGTGGATGAATGCCATCAATTTGAAGTGGTTAATACACAAACCGGCGATTTGATTGCTCCTCTCACATTCAACGCGCCCTTTATTTCTGGCCCACTACCTGCGGAGCATAAGCTGACAGAAAAGTCGGTTAAACTCAGCTGCACCTTGCCCTCAGGTGAAGAGGCGATTGTATATCACAAGATACCCAAGGCTCCCGCCATTGTATGGCACAGTGAAATCACAGTGGCTGATTGGCAAACGCCGAGCAATGGCCCAGGGTATTTTGCAGATGTTCAATATACAGGCTTGATTAATATTAATAACAACTCACATCAAGGCCAGTGCCGTAAAACCAACTACGTCAGTGGTAACCCAGAATTTTTCAATGAAAGACATCAAGGTGGATTTTATAGTGATGTCTTGAATGTTGTGGGTGAGGCTAAATACAGTGGTTTTTATAAAGTGCTGGTGACAGAATTAATTTGTAAAAACTCGGGTGGTACGACTCGCCTTGTCGAAACTTGGCATATTAACCAAAATTCACAATCCCGCGAGCTTTCTTCCGAGCTATTTTAAACACAAAAATAGTGCAGCCTTGCTGCACTTACTTTACTGAAGCTTAGCTCACACAAATTCCGTATTTGGGTAAAATATCATCAATGACACAGAGGCGATGCTTTTTGGCTGCATCGTGAAAATACTTCCAGTTAGAAGTTAAGAATTCACTGCGAAATGAATAGCTATCGTCGTCACCTTTAGCACGGGTTGTACCTAGCGCTTGGTGTTTCCACGACCCTTCACCTTTTGCAATGTAAGTTAGGGTATAACTTCCAAGCCCAAATCGGTTAGCTTCAATGGCATCAAGCCACAGTTGATGACGTTCTTCACCATCATCCATATCAAATTCAGCAAAGCACTGCGCTATTTTTTGCTTTAATGACTCACTCAAACCCCTTGTAGCCTCGCCTAGATAGTCTTGATAGACTTTACAGAGCTCATCGGCTGCGACCAGAAAATCGCTTGGATTATCTCGCACCACTTTCTCGCCCAATCCGTTGATGTAACTCCACTGCTGATGAGGCTGATCAGGGTGGGAAAGCGCCTGCCCATGTCCTAAACTTGGAATATCATCTTGAAAAACATCAGAAAAGTATTCGCTTATTCGCTCGCGCCAAGTCTCTTCTGCTTCACCATTCAAGTCCATTATTTCAGTCACTTCATTGACTTCATGCTGTATGCCAGCAAATCCCTGATGCCCCCAAGTATCAATAAAGACATGAGAGGTAATACCAAGACGGTGCAATCCATAAGGCCTATGCTTATCTGCAATACACTCAGCGACCATATCTTTTGCTACATGGGAATGTGGCTTACACACTAGCTTTTGAATAAAGGTGCCCGACGGATTTTGCCCAGCAGGTAACCCCCCATTACCCGGTAGGAAATGAAAAGGTACCCACACTTTCATGTTCTTTAAGCTGTCTAGGTTTTTATAATCGAGCATCTTATGGGCGGTTGCGATGCGCTCGTAAGCAGCACCGTTATCAAACTTGATGTGACCATAGTTTGTTGCATCATCTACGTATTGTGCCGCGTGAGCAATAATTTCAGCCTCTTGGTCAGTGAATCCCGCCGCGCGTGCGACCACCCATGTCATGCCATGATGTAAATCAATTTGCATTTTTCGTTGTCCTTCTCTTTTCCTTTATCGCCACAGTGTAGTCCGTGACACTGAAAATGTAACTATTCCTTACTTTGATTTAGCTGCATTAGGTGTTTGTGGCTCTTGGCTTTGTGGATCCGTAGCATTTGGGTTAACCGAAGCAGGCAAAGCAGATGTGCTGCCCTCCGTATTTAAAATCAATGGTAGACCATCTTTACCACTGCCTATTACCACCACTTTTGCGTTATTAGATTTCGCCAATTCTATGGTTGCTTCTATGCCACGCCATCTTAGATAAGTTTCAGAGATCCCACCACTCACCGTTTCTTGAAAGTCGGCTATCCCCTGAGCCTCCACTTTCTTTCGCTCAGCCTCTTTTTCAGCAACATCTAAACGCATTTTATATTCTTGATATAGGTGCATTTGATTCACCTTCGCAACAATCGCACTATGCACGCCTTCAGGAATATCAACCTGGCGAATAAGCATATCGTCTAAATTCACCAAATTGTGCCCTTGCATTTCGCTTTTTTCTTGTTTGAGTATCGACTTCTCTTGTAGCTGAACTTCTCTCAACACAGTGCTTAACAGTTGATCTTGGATCTTTAATCGCTGATTAGCATAGACCTCTTCAGCGGTATAATCAGAAACAATCATACGAACCGCTGATGCAACTTCAGGGATCACAATTTCATCAAGATAGTCTGTCCCGACTAACTTGTGTAGGTAAGGAATATGTTCCACAACAGGACGGTATCGCACTGTTATTTCCATTTTGATCCTGAGCCCCTCGGAGGTAATGGCGTGGATCTCTGTGGTCGCAGTTTGAAATCGACTCGAATAAATCGTCAACGTATCCCAGGGATAAACCAGCACCGTACCCTCATAAAATGGATGTTCTACAAACGTACCACCGCCAAGGCGCTTCCACAGCACCCCAACTTGACCTGAGTCGACTTTAATAAAAATAACTTTGACCAATGCAACGGCAATAAACAGTAGAATAAGTAACGTCACACCTGCGCGAAAACGCCAAGACAAAATACGCTTATGCCACTTGGGCTTGTAACGCTTTAACACCCGCATGAGCAAATTAGATAGGATCAGCGCCAGTATTAAGCCGCCGACGACGAGTAAGGCAAAATCCCCTGAAATATTAATGTTCATGATGGTACTCCATTACTTTCACTGTCGTGGTGTGCTAACAACTGACCTTCCTCCATTTTTAAGTGTACATCGGCCAAATGGAAGTAGGCATCGTCATGGGTGATGGCGATAATGGTGTTACCACGCGCTTTTAAACGAGGTAACACTTGTTCGTAGAATTTTCGTCTAAAGATAGGATCTTGATCTGCCGCCCACTCATCAAAGATGTAAATGGGACGATTTTCTAAAATGGTACTCAAAAGCGCTAAACGCTTGCGCTGGCCTGATGATAAATCTATGGTGCTAAACGCCCCATTTTGAATACCCACTTTGGCACGCATCTCTAAAAAGTCCAACCATTCGTCGATTTCTTCAGTACTCAAATCACGAATACCATAGAGCTGCTGGAACAAATGAAAATCCGCAAAAACGGCTGTGAATAGGCTTCGATAAGCAAGGCGATTATCTTCCGTAACCGCTTTGCCATTCAAAAGGATTTGTCCGCTCTGTAATTCATAAAGGCCAGTCAACATCCGTATAAACGTTGTTTTACCGCTACCATTACCACCGGTAATAAAAGTGGTTTTCCCTTGTTCAAAGGTGATATCCACCGGCCCCACAGCAAACGGACGATCGCTCGATTTTTTCTGATGTTGATAAAACGCCCCCGCTAAGGTAATGGCATTAAATGAGGTTAGGCTTTCACCAGGTTCAGGTCGTTTAGTCTCTTGCTCATCTTGGACATTTTTTAAATCGCGTTCCAATGCTAAGACGTTTTGCGCCGCCTCTGTTGCGGTGGTGAAAACGGGGATCCCACCAGCAATACTGGTAATAGGGCCGATTAAAAATAGCGATGCGGTGGTGACTTTAATGACCACATCGGTATATACATCCGAAAGCATAGGGACGATAAACACCATCGCGCCCGTCGCTGCGAAAAAGGTGATTTGCGACAGAATAAAGTCGGTCGCAAACAAGGTTTGGGTTTTGGTTTTTGCACGCCTTGCACGATTCGAATCACGGCGGTATTCATGTTCTAAATCTTCAGCTCTTGGCTCACTGAGCTTTACTTCTTTAAAGCCATCGAGCAAGTCAGATAAGCGTTGAATAAGCTGATTTTCGCTTTCAAAAGAAATGCGCATGTTGCGCTGGATTTCATTGGCGCGTAAACGGTGAATACTGGCTCCGACCAAAATCAGTGTCGAGATAACCATAAACGCCACAAAAGAGTGCCAAGCAATATAGAGCGATGTGAAAAACACCAAACTAATGGATTGACCAATGATCACAAACAGCTGTGCCGACTGAGATATAGTCTGTAACTCTTTGCTAATGGTATTAAAGATCCGCTCTTTGCCAATTTTCTCTAGTGTTGACAACTCGGTATGACGAATGCTTTCAAACAGATCGACTCTCAATTTGTCTATGGCACGCTCCACCATTTGCGCGGCTTTAGTCATCAATCTTTGCTGAGTGAACCCATATATTGCAATCGTCAGTGTAAATAGCACTAAGTAGTAAAGAATATGATTTTCTTTATTAATATCAGAGATATTGGCAGCTACGTTGTTGATAAGCGCAAGCACCAACGCATTGGCCAAACCAGAAATGCACCCCAGTGCAATAAAGGTCCTTTTCTTTATCTGAATATGTCGGCGAATTAATTCGTACAATACCATTGTTATTATCTTTTATTGTTATTGGGCTACCGCCCGCGCATGCTACTTAGCATAGTCCCTAAAAATCAAAACTGCCTGTTGGATTTAAATAAATATTGCATTAAAACATTAAGTTATATTTATAAATCGCCCAGTTTTACCGGCAATGTAAAATCTCATTCCTCGTCATTCACCTCTGTGGGCTTGCGCTTTTGCCCAACTAGTAAAATGATCAAGCCAACAATAGGCGTAAACATCAGCGAAATTAAAAAGAAGCCCACGGGCCCCGCAAAGGTGTTTCGTCCCCAATAACCAGTTAAAATGCATAACACTAAATATAAAGCGATAAGCATAATTTTCTCCAAGTTGTTGATAAATTCGGTGCGGAGAATAAACCAGCAGTTGCCTGCCGGTTTATGTCAGCCAGTATCGGTTATACTGTGGCTTTATCCGCTGTAGCTGTTGCGTCCGCATTCCCTTTATTTGCACGATACTTAGCTGCGATGTCTGCGATATCCCCTTTCATACTTGCTAGATTCAGGTCTATCAGCGTGCCGCCATTTTCAAAGTGTCGAACAAAAGTTGCGCCTACTGCGTGTGTTGATGCCGCAGACACAACTGGCATAAATGCGATTGCGCTTAACGTGCCAAGGACAGGAACCGCCTTCAAAAAGCTGCTTAGTCCCGCGCCCCCTAAGGTTTGTGGAAAAGAGCCGCCAATCAATGCGCTTACTGTGCCACGCAGCTTGTTGTCACCATATGATTGACCATAGACTTTTGCTACTTCGCCTATCATCTTCATTTGGATCCCTGTCAACGCCACTAAATCAACCGCAGGAACGGGAATAAACCCAGAGCCAAACGACCATTTTGTGTATTTGTCGACAATCAGCTGAGCAACGGCTGCTCTGTCTTCATCAGCAACAAGTTGTGATTCCTGTTGTTCTGGAGCGTCGCTCGCCTTGTCATCCTTCGCTGTTTTTGTCACTGCCATAATTCATCCTCTATGATTTATTTAAACAGTTGTCGAACTCATCAAGCACCATATTGGCACTTGCCCTAGTACCCAAAATCAAACAAGCTGCACTTATTCAACTCTGAGCTTTACCGCCTTCATCCATGATGAAGAAGTAAACCTAAGAACAACCAAGGACTTGCACAGTGTCACAAATACAACTGAGCGAAACGTTGCCACCTACTGCAGGCGTTCTATTAATTTGTTTAACCGAGCACGAAAGCTCGGTATTTTTCCCTACCGCGTTATGCCTGATTCAAATCTTGCTGGCATTGCTCGGTACGGTGTTTATCACTATAGAAGATAATGTTGCGGATCTCCTTGGCGATACAATCTGACTCAATCCCCTCTTTCACATAGTTGCTAAACACCATGATGCTTTGATCTCGTTCCAGTAAACGAGTAAAACTGGTCACCCATGAATAGGGGTAACTACCAGAGTACTGTAAGAATTTTTCATACATTCTGAGATTTGCATCGGCTGGGTTTTCGGGGCAATTTGCCACTTTGCCGTACTGGTTTGGGTCGACATAAGTGACAAACCAGCCATAGCCATAGTATTCACACTCGTCGCTGCTACCAGTGTTAGAGTAGGGAGCAAAGGCCGCTAGTTTCTGGGTATCATTTAAGATTTGAGTGCCATACAAACCTTGATCCCATTTATGCATGTCTTCCACTGTGGAATACAAATCTCCAGCTGAATACAGCACTAATGGGTTGCTATATGGATTCACTAAAATATCTTCGTAAGGTGCGGGGCCTCCAGTGGCTGGTGGACGGCCATTAGCAAGCGATAAGTATTGGTTTTGATTATAGATATAACCTGTGGTCATATTTGCATAGACACCAATCGCACTGTAAGAGCCGCTGTCCGTCATGCTAAGCGGGTTTAAAATTTGCTCTTGAACGATATTGGCAAACCAATACTCACGACCAATATTGCCTTGTTTGCCAGCCGCTAACTGCTCGATGATATTACCGATAAGATAGTAGTTACAGTTGCTGTATTCATACTTACTGCCGGGCGTAAATGACGGTGTACCACTTTGCCCCGCTTCGGCACCACAGGTGCAAAAGCGGTTACTAAAATCTTCCGGTCCGTTAAGATCTAGACTCGCGTTATATAAATAAGGCCGCCAACCGTAGTTATCGTATACGGCTTCGTTATCGCTGTAGTTATTGATCCCAGACGACATAGTAAGCAAATGATGTAGCGAAACATCGGCACATTGATTATCTGGGTACCAAGGCAAATGATCGCCAATGGTTTCCTGCCGTAAGTCCTTACCATCTAACATCTTCATTAAAATAGCGGCCGAAAACGCTTTGGTATTGGAGCCAATGCGATACTTAGACTTAACGCTGTTATCAACATCATATTGCATATTCTGTGGTCCGCAGTTGGACTGGTACACCACCTTATCAGCCGAGGTGATATAAACCGTGCCAAAGAATAGGTTGGCATCGCAATATTCCTTCACCACCGCCTCTATCATTTCTAATTGATTAGGCATAATGGTGTGATTATCTGCGACACTCTTTTTCTGCAAACAAGATGCCAGTGCTAAGGTGATGCAAAATAGCATCATCATTCTTAGCCGCAGTTGTATTAGCCATTTCATTTTTTCATTCCTTACATTGCCAACCACGTAACCACTAACAAATGTTGTTGCCCGACTTTCATCGGAATGAGTACCAACTAGTTATGCTGACGCGATATTTGCCATGCCAACTAGTACTTTATGAGTGCCTGTGTAGGCCTCTCTACCATGAGTAAACAGCATATTATCCAGCAGCAAAATATCGTTTCTTTGCCATGGGTAAGCAAAACTGAGGTCTTGATAAACCTGATTGATGAGCTTGATGTCTTGGTCACATATTTCGCTACCATCACCAAAAAAGGCGTTACGAGGTAAAAATTCACTGCCGATACTGTCACGCATTTGCGCACTCAACTGATTGTCTAGGCTCGAGCAGTGAAACAGATGAGCTTGATTAAACCATACCTTTTCACCACTTTGTGGATGGCGCATCACCGCCGGACGCCATTGCTTGGTTTGCAGTCTTTTATCATCAAGCCAAGTAAATTCGATTTCATTTTGTCGGCAATATTGCTCAACTTCTGTCTTACTCTCAGTTTGAAAAACCTCTTGCCATGGTAGGTCGATATCACCGTAGTTACGCACGTACTGCACACCTAAACGCTCAAACTTGTCTCTTAATTCATTAGGAATACGGCGATACACTTCACGGCTGTCGGCAAGTGGAGTGCACCCACCCGTGGTTGCTGGGATCACACAAAAAAAGCCCATTCGCATCGGCCAAACATTGGAGTAAGCATTTTCGTTATGCTGCAGGATCACTTGATCGGCATGATATTCCGTGGTGGTGTAAATATTGTTGTTCAGTGCCGTACGTGGTGAGGAGCGATAAACATACTGGCTTAAACGCTCACCAAACAAGGTCTCAAGTATGGCGCTAAACTGATTCGTGCTCACAATATTTAAGCCACGAAGCAATGCAAAACCATCTCGCTCAACCCAGTTATTCACCTCTTGAACGTGGTTTTTCACCCATGCCATGCCGCTTTGTTTAACCTCAGATAAGTCATGTATCCGAGAGTCTGCTGCAATTGTTGTCGGATCCAATTCCAAAGAAAGTGCGTGATCCATTGTTTTCCCATCCTTAAAAGTAAGTACTTTTGCTAGTGCAACACATAGTTGCGCTCAATTATGTTAACCAACTGCCCCACTTGCTCGGCTTGTAGGCAGGACAAATGATCTCCTTTGACTTCATAACAAGAGAGAGAGTGACTAAATGGTTTCCACCCCATGTCTTTATTCACAGGACGGCCTTCAAATTCTTGCGTTTGCTGCGTTTTTACAACGCAGATTGGGGTGTCGCTAAGCATAGACTGCATCTCAATATTTGCTCGCAGTTGGGCACTAAAAACTTGTTGAAAGTGACGTAGATGCGCATCGCTAAAATTAAATCCAGCTTGGTGTATCCAACGATTGAGATAGGCAATGCGTGCTGAAGCATCACCTTGCTTATAGGCACTGATTTCAGTATCAGAGACACTAAGGCGGAAAAACGCCATCAGATTATCCAGCATCATTTGTGCAATTTGTGCTTCATCCAAATTAAGCTCAGGGCTGCTCGGTACAGGCGTATCAATCACAGTTACCGAGCAGCCAATTCGACCTTGTTGCTCAAGTAAAGTGGCAAGTTGATAGGCAATAAAGCTACCAAAAGAATGTCCGACCAAATGCACTTGTTCACCAAGTTCACCGTCTGCTAATACACTCAAGTAATACTCTGCGGTGCGCCTAATCGAGGTTAGTGTCTCGGGTTCCTCGGCTAGCGCCTCTGGCTGCAAGCCATAAACGGGTATACGGCTATCAAGCCCATTCACTAACGCATGAAATGCCATTAGCCAACCTCCCGCTCCCGCAATCAACACCACAGGTGTAAAACCAAGCTCGCCCTCTTGCAAACACACTAAGGTTTCAAGCGATTGAGGTTCGCCATCGCATTCGCCAAGACCATCTCTCAATGCTTGAATATACTGACTGAGCCCACGCACAGTCGGATACTCAAAAAGTGCCGGCAGTGGCAAATTGAGTTGTAGGTGCTGATTAATATCACCCACAAGACGCATCGCTAATAGCGAATGACCACCTAGATTAAAGAAGTTATCGTCAAGGCACACTCCATCCACCAGCAAACGACAGGCAAACTGCTGCGCTAATTGAGTTTGTAGTGGTGTGAGCCTTTCCAGCTTATCCTCTTGCCGCAAGGATTGAGGCGGAGTGTATGAACCGGCCGGTGCAATGAGCTGCTTGCGATCTATCTTGCCGTTCGTTGTAAGCGGAAGTTGGCTAACTGATTGGAACAACTCAGGGACCATGTAAGCGGGTAGTACTGCGAGTAACTGCGCTCGCACAGCAGCATCATTCACTTCCGTATGCTGCGTTGGCTGTACAAATGCCACCAATTGCGCGTTGTTGCTGCTATCTTCGCGCACCACCACAGCACAAGCAGCAACTTCGTCTATGAGCTGAAGTTGTCGTTCAATCTCACCCAATTCGATGCGGTAACCGCGCACTTTAACTTGGTCATCACCACGGCCTAGATACAGCAATTCATTTGAAGCTAAGCAGCAAGCGCGATCGCCAGTTTTATAAAGTCGCTGGCCGCTGTTAGGCTCAATAATAAAGGTCTGCTGCGTCTTTTCTTTGTCATTGAGATAGCCTCTGGCAAGGCCAATACCCGCAATGTATAAATCGCCTTCCACACCAGTGGCTACCGCTCGGAGCTGCTCATCAAGTAAATATAAAGACAAACCCGCGACGGGCTGACCGATCGGCACACGCGCACCGCTGAAGTGTGTGACATCATTAAGGGTTGCAGAAATGGTTGCTTCGGTCGGGCCATAGGCATTAATAATTCGAATACGGTCGCCATAGCGCTGCTGCCAATCGGTGAGCGCGGCTATCTGCATTTGCTCGCCACCTATGGTGATGATCCGTAACGAGGTTTGGCAAGGTGACTGAAGTCGCAGCAAGTTGATGCCAATACGCCGTTGGTAAACTCATCAGTGTCAGCTCGGCACCTTGGCTTAATTGCGCCAGCTTGTTGGGGTCCAACATGTCGTCTGTCGGTGCCATCACCAGCGTTGCGCCATGAAGTAAAGTACAAAAAACTTCTTCGGCAAACACATCAAAGCTCATGCTAGCAAATTGCAGGTAATTGTCGCTTGGCGTAATCGCATATTGCGCGGCTAATGCCTGCACATAATTAACGACACTGGCATGCTCCACCATCACCCCTTTTGGCATGCCTGTGGTGCCCGAGGTATAAATTACATAACATAGGTCGTCAATCTGGCATGGCGCAGTAAAGCAACGACTAGGCTGCTCGCCCAAAGTGCCCTGAATATTATCTAAATCGACTTGAGGCACCACTTGCTCCGAGCTACCCTGCCAATATTCTGTTTTAGTAACCAGCATGGCTGCATTGGCATTTTGCAGCAGCAAACGACGTCGAGGCTCGGGTAGTGATGGTGCAATTGGTAGATAAGCCGCGCCCAATTTGAGCACCGCAAGCATAGCCACAATAAGCTGATAATTCGCCTCTAAACACAGGCCAATAATAACGGGGGCTGTACTCGGCTCTAGTCGTGAAGCAAGGTAATGGGCGAGCTGATTGGCGTCTTTATCCAGTTGTGAATAGCGATAACAGCGTGCCTCCCCAGAGGCGGCACCATATTCACGAATAGCAATATGCTCAGGAAACTCAGCAGCAACTTGAGCAAATAATTGCTGAATAGGTAAATTTGGCGTTTGATATTTCGCCGCTTGCGTCAGTGCAAAAGTAGGCAGAGGCAATGCCTTGCTGTACGGCGCGCGTTGAGCCTGCCAAGACAATTTCCCAAGCGTTTGTTCAGGCTGTTGTGTCGCAGCTAAAATCAGCTGCTGCATCGCCGCAAGACTTTGCTCTATAAACACTTCATCAAAGCATTGCTGCTGATAGCTCAGCGTGAGCGATAAACCCGCCCCTATGCCTACCACAAAGGTCAATGGATAGTGCGTTTCGTCAACTTCACTTAAGGTTGTTGCGATAAATGGCAACGCAGCGCTATTTTGTAACGGATCTTGCGGATAATTTTCAAAAACATACAAGCAATCAAACAGTGGCCTTTCATTCTCAATACCCGACCACTGATGAACTTGTGTCAGTGGTGTATGCGGGTGCTGCGCCAATGCCGTAAGCTGCGACTTCACCGCTTGCAGGTAATCTTTCACACGCGCATTTTGATCTATCGTGACATGGACCGCTTGCGTATTAATATACAAGCCAACGCGCTGCGCCATTCTACTAAGCGCTGTAGGTCTACCCGCAATGGTTTGACCAAATAAGGCATACGGTTCGTTGCAGCAACTTGCCACCCAATACGCCCATAGCCCTTGGATAAACTGATTGACGGTAAGTCCTTGCTCGCCTGTAAAGCGAGTCACTGCATCTTGCAGTGATTGCGGTAACGTCACACTAAGTTCTTTAACACCAGTCACTTTATTTTCAGTATGTAGTACCTTTTCGCTAAGCAATGTGGGCGCGGTGACTCCACCCAAATACTCCCGCCAAAACGCTTCGTCGCGGTCGACATGCGTATGCAAATATTCGATATGATCGCGGAAATTATCTACCACAACGGGCCGTAATTCACCTCGGCAACGGGCTTGATAAAATGCCAATAATTCAGCAAATAACACCGGCAGCGACCAGCCATCCATAATAAGATGATGATAGGTCCACACCACCCCAACATTGCCATCATCAAAAGCGATTAAGCTTAACCGCATACAAGGCGCTTGCGAGAGCTTAAGCGGCTCGGCAAGCTCCACCGCGGCCTGTGATTCCACTATTTGCGATTGTTCTTCTGCAATGACGCTGCTGTGCAGCAGTTTGAGTGGCACATCGGCATGTTTACAGACCACTTGTAGCGGCTCGCCAGCAACATCTATAAAGGCCGAGCGTAATATGCTGTGCTGTTTAATTAATTGCTGCCAAGCGTAACTCAGCGCCTCTATATCCACACAACCTTGTAGCAATAAGCTGGTTTGCTCTACGTAAGGTAGCGTGCTTTTAGTGTCCGCCTCACGTGCCGTTTGACTGTGGAACCACATGCCTTGCTGCAAACCAGTTAGAGGGTAAATATCCTCAACGTCTCCTTTAACCTGCCCAAGTATGCGCTGTAACTGCCTTTCAGAAATGCCGCTGAGAAGTGCAAAGTCACTGACTGTGTAATGACGTTGAGGCTGGGATTGGCAATGCTCGATGACCTGAATTAGACTTTCGAGTATCTCTTTACTTAATCGCTCTGCTTCTTCAGATGCTAAGCGCTGGCTGTCAAATTCCAGCGTTAACGCCAGTTTACCATCCACGACCGCCGCCGTTAGTTGTGCTCCAAAGTAACTGAGGTTTGACTCTGCAACCAAAGTGCCAGTCGACTCACGAGCATCTCCCAGCAAACCTTGTTGCTCAATGACTGTATCTAGCTGGCCTAAATAGTTGAAAAACAGTAAGCCTCGGGTATCAATCTCAAGCGATGAGCGAACGTTTGGCTCTGGGTGTAAATACCGTGCAGCACCATAACTACTGGCAACTTTAGCGCTCCTTTCAAGCTCTGCCTTGATACTACAAATCACATCATGCAAGCGGCTGCCATTACTAAATAACTGCATTGGATAAAGCGCCGTTAACCAGCCGATAGTTCGGCTGCTATCCAGTGCCTCGGTTAGTAACTCGCGGCCATGTCCTTCTAGCATGATCACTTCACTGCCTGCACCACGCTTTTGCGCACACCAAGCAAGTGTACTGAGCAGCAATGCTTGCGCCGTCGTACCATAACTGGTGTTGGCGGCTCCCAGTAGCGCACGGGTGTGCATTGCTGACAATGTGTGGCGAACTTTGGCTATGGTTGGGGTCGCGCTTGTATCTTTAAGACTCAATAAGTGCGAAGTTTCAGCCAGTGCAGCTACCTTCTGCCATTTGCGCAAATCACGCTCATTGGTCGCAAGTTCACGATAAAAATCGGCAAGTTCAGCCAAATTCGCGCTTGCGGCAGGAAGCTCCAACGGCACATTGTTTATTTGCTGCTGTAGTAGCTGGCTCACATCTTCAAGTAACACACGCCAAGAGACGCCATCCACTAGCAAGTGATGTGCGCTGAACAACAAGCGATTATTGGCCTCACTGTCAGGCGTAACATATAACACCGCTTTAAACAGTGGCGTGCCAGTAAACGCAAAGCCTTGCTGCACTTGCTCACTGAACTCGCTCAGCTCAGCTTGCCATGCGTCACGCTCAAGCGTATGCGCCGTAAATACCTTTTGAATATCAATGCCATCACGTATAAATAGGGTATTTTCATCCGCAACCACCAAACGTAGCGCATCGTGCTGGGCTATCAAGTACCCTATCACTTGCATGAGCTGCGCTGGTGTAACGGATTTATCTACACTCACCAGCACGCTCTGATCCCAATGACTGGGGTTGGCAAATTGTTGGGCAAAAAACCAATGCTGAATTGGTAATTTATCGAGTTGACCTACCAATGGCTGCCTTTCTTTACCCATCGACAGGTGAATATCTTGCTGGGCAAGTCTTGCTGCAAGTGCCGAAACACAGGGGTAGGTAAACACGTCGGTAGCGCTAACAGGTAACTTGAGTGCTTTGGCTTTACTGGCGATTTGAATACTCAAAATAGAGTCGCCGCCTAAAGCAAAATAGTCGTCTTTAGCGGTCATGGATGGCGTATTTAATACCTACCGATAAATCGCCAGTAACTGGGCTACGATGCTGTTAGCCTGTGATGTGACCGCGCTCTGCTCGGTTACTGTGGTAGTCTGTTGAGTTTTACTAAGCGTTGCCAAGGCACGATGGTCAACTTTGCCATGCGGTGTCAAAGGCAGTCTTGCGAGCATAACAAAATGCTCTGGTACCATATAACTTGGCAGTCTCTCCTTTAGCTGGGCTTGAAGCACTTGAGGCTCAGTGTTTGCCACCACAAATGCCTGTAACTGTGGCTGCCTTGACGCGCTTGTGGTTATCTGAACTGCACATTCTTGTACGCTTGATAGTAGCCCAATTTGCTGTTCAATTTCGGCCAGCTCAATACGATAACCTCGCAGCTTTACTTGTCCATCGTTACGACCCATATAGGCGATACGGCCGTTGCTCAGCAGGCGAACCAAATCTCCGGTTTTATAGGCACGCACCGCTTGCGATGGAGAGACTTGTAGCTCAATAAAACGCTCAGCGCTAAGCTGTGGTTGATGCAAATATCCTCTGGCAAGTCCTGCCCCTGTTACGTATAACTCACCGATCATCCCCGGTGGCACAGCCCGCAGTTGTGGATCTAAGATAAATAGCTGACTATTGTCGACGGGCAAGCCGATATCTGGCACCTGTTTGTCAAACTCAACCACACCAGAAGTCGCGACCACCGAAGCTTCGGTAGGTCCATAGTTATTGACTAGGGTAAATCCGTACTCTTTTGCTTGCAGCGCACCGAGTTTATCGCCGCCAACCAGCAAATAGCGCAAGCTTTGTGGATTAAACAAAGGCTCAGTGAGCAGCGCTTGAGCGATTGGCGTTGCAATAAAACTATGCGTGACTTGGTGCGTATTGAAGCAGGCAGTTAATTCGGCCGGTGACTGCAGCACGGTTTTTGGCACACACACTAAGCTCGCGCCAGCACATAGATAAGGCCAAATCTCCCAGGTTGCCGCGTCAAAGGCGGGGTTGGCGGTTTGACTCGCTACGCTATGATTATCCACCGCAAAGGCGCGTCGGTGCCAACCACATAAATTCGCCAGCCCTTGGTGGGCTATCATCACGCCTTTGGGGTTACCTGTTGTGCCTGAGGTATAAATCACATAGGCCAGCTGCTCAGCCTTAATTTTTGGAAACTGCTGAGGTAATGGTATTGCCGCAAGGCGCGTTTGCACGTTAGCGTCATCAACACACATAACATGTGGCGAGCGATATTCAGCCTCAAGGTGATTATCATCTAACTCAGCTATCTCAAAGCGAGCGGCAAACTCACACTTTGTTAAAACCAGCGCTGCGCCGCTGTCTTTAGCGATGTAATTGACTCGCGCTTGAGGGTAATGAGGGTCCACAGGTACATAACATCCACCCGCTTTTAACACAGCCAACATCGCCACAATGAGCTCTGCGCTACCCGTCATCGCAACAAGCACAGGCTGCTCGGGTTGCAGCCCTTCACTTAATAACAGCGCCGCCAATGCCTTCGCTCTTTCAGTAAGCTCACCATAACTCAAGGTTTGATTTGAGTTTGTGTCAATTACCGCTATCTGTTTGGCCTGCGTGGGCACAGCCAAATTTCGCTCAATTTGCTCAAGCACTGACAGATCCAAGTGTTCCGGTGCTGATTTACCTGAAATTGCATGATTCTCTAGCAGCTGATCCTTACAAAGTTTTATATCCGCAAGCGGGCACTCAGGCTGCGTGAGTAACTGCGCGATCACAACATTAAAACACTCTGCAATGCTAGCCACAGTTTCTTTTTCAAATAATCCACTGTTGTATAGCCAGTGCAACCTTAACTCTTGCCCATTTATTGTTGCGCTGAGCTCTAGGTCAAACTTGGCACGCGCGTTTTCCGACGCTAAAACTTCCGTGCTAAGGCCTACAAACTCCGGTGTGTGCTGTGGCTCCGGATTAAACGCAAAACTCAACTGGAAAACACTTTGGTGACTCAGCTCACGGCTAACACCAAGATGGTCAATGAGCTGCTCAAAGGGAAGTGATTGATGTTGATGTACTTGCTCAATCTGCTCTCTTTGTATATCGAGTAGCTGACTGAAACTCTGCTGCCAATCGAGCTTCACGCGAATAGGCAAGGCATTGACGAAAAAGCCAATCAACTGCTCCACTTGCGGGTGATGCCGCCCTGAAAATGGCGCACCAACCACAATATCATCCACTTGGCTAAACTTAGCGAGCACCACCGCATACGCGCTATGCAACCAAATAAACGGGGTTATTGCCAAGCGCTGACAATGCTGTTGTAGCCGTTGCCAAGTCTCTGCGCTTAGCTGCTCATTAAATGCTTGCGCGCTATTATTCACCGCTTGCCCACGCGGCGTATCGAGCGGTAATTGGTGCAGTGGCGGCGCATCGTCAAGGTGCGCTGACCAAAATGCCATATCTGCACTTTGCTGCGCGCCTTGGCACAGTGATCGATGCCAATGGGCATAATCCGCGTATTGCACCTCAGGTGGCGCAATTAAGTCATGGGCAAGTTCACAGCCTTGGGTGTAATGGGCATAAAACTGCGTAAGCTCTCGCATTAATACTTCAATAGAGCGAGCATCACTAGCAATATGGTGCATATTGACGATAAGGCGATGATAACCTGATGAAAATCGAACTAGAGTTGCGCGGATCATTAGATCTTTACTAAGATCAAAAC
This sequence comes from Pseudoalteromonas piscicida, assembly GCF_000238315.3. Taxonomy (NCBI): domain Bacteria; kingdom Pseudomonadati; phylum Pseudomonadota; class Gammaproteobacteria; order Alteromonadales; family Pseudoalteromonadaceae; genus Pseudoalteromonas; species Pseudoalteromonas piscicida. The sequence goes on along the minus strand of NZ_CP011924.1, from coordinate 3,801,302 downwards.
CCTGTGCTTGGTCGTCCCGTACCGCGCGCTGCCAAACCAAGTTTTGCCAAAGCGGCGATTGTGTGGAGACATCAATGATCGTAACAAAATGCTCAGACAAAGCCACAAGGTACTGTTTAGGCCCATCATTCGTGTTGGTGATAGCCGAGTGCAACACCTGATGCCGTGACAGCACCTTTTGCCAACTTTGCTCGAATGCGCTCAGATCAAACTCCCCTGAAAACGCCAATAACGCTTGAATTTGATATTGCTGGCTGCCCTGCTGCATTTGATCTAGTGTCCATAAACGCTGCTGAGCAAAAGACAACACTACGCCATTGGTTTTATCCACCACAGCAATAGCACTTAGCTGCGCGTCTTGCTTTTCAAGTGCAGCCGCTAAACCTTGTACTGTAGGGTGCGTAAAAATCGCTTGCAGCGGTAACTCAATGTGCAGCGTCTTGCGAATATGGTTTGCCAGTTTTACAGCAAGTAGCGAGTGTCCGCCGAGTCTAAAAAAGTCGTCATAGCGACCAACCAACTCGCGCTGCAGTATCTCGGCAAAATAGCTTGCAAGTTGGGTTTCAAGCTCGCCAATCGGTGCTTCATAAGTGTTTTCGTTAAGGCTTGTATCAAGTTGCTGCAGTAGTGCTTTTTTATCTACTTTACCATTGCTGGTCAGTGGCATGGCTGAAACCGCTTGCACTTTGGCAGGCAACATATGGTCGGGTAAATTTTGTTTTAAAAACTGCTGCATGACCAACGTGATGTCGTCGAACTCGACTTGTTTGTGTAACACCACAAAGGCGCAGATCCAGACATTTTCTGGGTCTTGCCGATTTAACAGCACAGTGACCTCAGCCACTTCGGGATGCTGGCGCAACTGGTTTTCAATTTCGCCTAATTCAATGCGATAACCTCGAACCTTTACTTGGTCGTCAATTCGACCAACATAGCTCAGCTCACCGCTGGCCATTAGCCGCACGAGATCCCCCGAGCGATATAGCCGCTGCTCAGACCCTTCATTAAAGGGGTTTTGAATAAAGCGGGTTGCGTTTAATTCATCACGTTGCCAATATCCCCGACAAACCCCCTCGCCCCCTACGTACAACTCGCCCACGGCACCTTGTGGCAAGAGCCTTTGCTTGTCATCAAGTACATAGCAGCTGGTGGTCGGAATCGCACGACCTATATTACTGGTGCCAAGCGTCAGATCCGCAGGCTCCAGCGCTTTAAAGGTAACATGTACCGTGGTTTCGGTAATGCCATACATATTGATTAACTGACAATTTGGTAAGTGCTGTGCCCAAGGCTGTAGCTTACTTGGCTGCAACGCTTCACCACCAAAAATCACGTACCGCACTGCACATTGGCTCGCCAACTGACTGTCATTGAGTAGCGTGGCTTGTAGCGCGTAAAACGCACTTGGTGTTTGATTTAAGACCGTAACCTGAGCATCAACCAACAACTGAGCAAAAGCTTGGGTGTCTTGCGTAGTCGCTTTATCCACAACCACAAGACGACCACCAAAGAGCAACGCGCTATACATTTCCCACACAGAGAAATCAAAGCAGAAGGAATGAAATAAAGTCCAAACATCTTGCTCATTAAAATCGAACAAGTTGGGCTCAACATGAAGTAACCGCACCACATGACGATGCTCAATTTGTACGCCTTTTGGTCGCCCTGTGGTGCCCGAGGTATAGATCATATACGCCAAGTCTTGCGGCTCAACCTGAATAGCATCAAGCTGCTTGAGGGCTTCGCGGCTGGCCTGAGGCTCTGCCTGTGACACATTAATTAGCTGATATGAAAGCTGACTAAACTGTGCCTGGGTAGCGTTATCACAAAGTAGCCATGGGCTTTGCACGTCTCCCAAAATATACTCAATGCGTTCTTGCGGATAGTTGGGATCTACTGGCACGTAGGCAGCACCGACTCTAAGCACTGCCAGCAAGGTCACTATCATCTCAACGCTGCGTGATACACTCACCACCAACATGGTTCTTGGCGTGACCCCTTTCTGTAACAGCATTATCGCCAGCGCATCGACTCGCTCGTTAAGGTCACGATAACTCAGCACAGTCGTGCTATCTTGCACGGCAGTGCGTGTGGCAAAGCGCTCGGCGTAGCGCGTGAATAAACTGGTGATGGTGTCTTGCTTAGGCCAAGTTGCCGCTTGGCATTGAGCGTCCATTATTAAAGCTTGCTGCTGTTTTTGGTTCAGTAACGCAAGTTCACCAACGGCGGTATGAGGGGCTGTAACACAAGCTTGAAGCAGCGTGTGAAAGCAATCCGCCCAATGTTTGATGGTCTCTGCTGTGTAGAGGTTGCTATCAAACTTCCAATGTAAATAAAGTGCCTGCTCATCAACTACGGCATTAAGTTCTAAGTCGCATTTTACCGCTATGCTATCCGCCTGTTGTTTTTGCACTTCTTGAACCGATAATCCCGGAAGCGTAAAAGCACGCTCATCACGGGTTTCCAGTGTAAATAATATTTGCACTAGCGGATGGTGACTTAAATCTCTTGGAGCGCCAACCGCTTCAACCACTTTATCAAAAGGAATATCGCGGTATTCAAACGCCGCTAGGTTGAGGTCTTTTTGTTGCTGCAACCATTGGCTAAATGGCATATCACTTTTAAGCTTTGCATGCATCACGAGGGTATTAACAAACAAGCCGATTAACGGCGTTAATTCAGGATGATGGCGGCCAAGCTCTGGCGTGCCTACAATCACCTGCTGCGATTGCGTAAGCCTTGCGATAAACAACATAAAGGTATTGAGTAGCCACATAAAGGGTGTCAACTGGAGCGACTTCGCCTGAGTCGAGATCGCCGCAAATAACGATGTATCAAGCGCTTGGCGATATACTTTCCCCGTTAACGATTGCACCGCTGGACGGACAAAATCACAAGGCAATGACTGCAACGGCGCTAATTCGCTAAATTGCTGTTTTAATTGCGCCAGTGGTGCCTCGATGCGATCTGGCGTTAACTGTGTTCGCTGCCACAGGCTAAAATCACTATATTGTACCTGCATCGTTGCAAGTGCTGTATAAGGTGCACCTATGTGTTTGCAATAGCCAGCCTCTATCTCTTGTGCGAGTAGCGCCATTGACGCCCCGTCAGAGACAATATGGTGCATATTAAAAGCAAGGTGATGCTCATCGTCATCACTCACCACCAGCACGCGAAGTAAACAATCATGAGCCAAGTCAAAAGGCTTGTTTTGATGTGCTGCGATGCGCGAAGCAATGTAGGCTTGCCTTGTTTCCTCAGGTACTACACTGGCATCAAGCCACTCAAACGGCGCACTCACGTCATCCGTTATTTGCAGCCGGGGTTGGCCATCTTGTTCATTTTTTACAAACCTAGCGCGCAGTATTTCGTGGCGCTGCACCACATTTTGTACGGCGCTGTGCATTGCTTGAATATTAAGCTTGCCGCGTAACAAAAACTCGGCGGGCATATAATACTGCTTGCTACCTTGCAGTTGCTCAATAAACCACAGTCCTTCCTGCGCAAAGCTCAGCGGTAAGACTTTCCCCGCGCTTGGCTGCGCGACTATTTTCGGCGATGAGTTCGCCACATCACGGCTTTGCTGTTGGAAATAGGCAATGATCTCTGATTTATATTCAACCACTTGCTGTTTTAGCTGTGGAGGAAATCCAGCGGTTTGCTTAAATGCCAGGCCACCGTTTTTTTCATACAAGGTCACGCCAGCTGCCAATGCTTCTGCAATCAACGCCTCTATCTGTCTTTGCTGTTCATTCATCACAAAAACATCTCCTCAGACTGGCCGCTTTCGTCTGCCGCTTTGGCTGCACGGTGGATCTCACACCAAGTTGCAAGTGTGCTTACACTTGGCCGCTCGAACAATACTTTTAAGGTGATAGGCACCTCAAGCGCCTGTTCAATTAAGGCAACCGCTTGGCTTGCTGATAAAGAGTGCCCCCCTAACTCAAAGAAGTTACTGTTAATATCTCTAACTTGAGTGTTGAGCACTTGAGAAAAAATTTCTGCCAGCAGCATTTGTAGTTCAGTCATAGGAGCTAAAGGTGCCGTAAGCGCTTGCGCCTGTTGCGATTGCACCAGTTGTGCAAGCGCGCCCGAGTCTACTTTGCCATTATTAGTGAGCGGCATAGCAGCCAGTGCATACAGCTTATAAGGCAACATATAACTTGGTAGGACCTCTGCTAACGAGGTTAAAATCTGAGTGTGTAGCGCCTGTTCAAGCTCACAGATGGTATCTCTTTGGGATGGCGTAGTTAGCACCACACAGGCCTGTAAGTTATCTTTACTTTCGTTAAGTAACACATGTGCTTGTTGCACTGCATCTAGTTGCTCAAGTTGCGCCGCGATCTCTTCAAGCTCGATGCGATAACCACGCAGCTTAACTTGGTTGTCTCGACGACCAATAAATTGCAGCACGCAAGGGCAGCCCTCTTCATCTAGCAGCCAACGCACTTGGTCGCCCGTCTGATAATAACGCTGCAAGTTATTGCTCAAAGACAATGACACAAATCTACTGGCGCTGAGCTCTGGCAACCCAAAATACGCCTGAGCCACATTATCGCCTGCGATGTATAGCTCACCGGGCATGCCCATAGGCACAGGCTGTTGATGCTGATCCAGCACCACCAAATGAGTGCCTTGAATGGCGCTACCGATTGGCACAAAGCGCTGCGATTGTTGTGCAAGCGACACTGCATCTTGGCCGTTACAGCGATACACACAACAACCGACTGTTGCTTCTGTTGGGCCATATTCGTTATAAAAATGAGCCTGTGGCATCAGTGCCCCGACTTGAGCAACCACGCTGCTAGATAAAGCTTCTCCCCCCACCACAATGTGGTGCGCAGCATTGCTCGGTTGTAATCGTGCCAGCACGCCTTGCAAGTGGGCTGGAGTCAGCTTAAACAGCAATGACTCTTCGCGCGCTAAACACGCACTAAGCTCTGTGATTAACTGCTCACCATCGCTTAGCAGTACTACACCAAGACCATTAACCAGCGCGCCCCATAAGCTCGTTACAGTCGCATCAAACGCTAAAGGCGTGCTGACAACACTCTCTTGTATATCGCCTTGGAGATAACTGTGGCTAACGTGCTCAAGATAAAGGTGCAAATTACGATGGCTGACCACCACGCCTTTGGGTTGCCCTGTGGTGCCTGAGGTATAAATTATATAAGCCGGCGCATCAATATCACTTAACGGCGCAAGCGCTTCTACAGGCATGTTCAGCCAACCCTGCTCTGTGTCTATTAGCATCACACGGCAGCTGAGATCTGCGCTGTTTGGAAGTAGTGCTGAGGTGGTGATAAGGCAAGCCGCTTTACTGTCACGCACTATATATTGCTGACGCTGACTCGGTGCATTGGGGTCAAGCGGCACATACACGGCCCCGACCTTTAAGACTGCCAACAGTGCCACAACTTGCTCACAGCTTGGCGCTAAGCTTATTGCGACCTGCGACCTTGCTGTAACGCCTTGCTCAATCAAGTAACGCGCTAGTTGATTACTTTGGGACTCCAACTCGCCAAAACTTAACCGTTTTCCAGCCATATCTCGCACTGCATTATGGTTCGCGTGGTGCTGAGCAAAATGTTGTATTTTATCGCTGATAAACCAAGGAGATTGAGGCTGTGCTTGCGTGGCGAGCCCTAGCTCGCTGAGTGCTTTACTCTCAACTAATGGTAAGGTATTCACGCTTTGCTCAGGGCTTATGAGCGCAGCATCAATTAAGGTCACAAAAGCGTCGACCATCGCCTGTACGCTAGTGTGTTTAAACAAGGCTTTGGCATAATTCCACTGCACTGCTATCTCACTGCCCGATTCTTGTGCATTCACTTCTAAGTCGAACTTCATTGCAGGCTTTAGATCAAGCTGTTGCTCAATTTTAAGGTGAGGTAGCTTGAAGTCACTTTGTTCGTTATTTTGTAATGCAAAGAGTATTTGTAACACGGGCGAATGCGCTAGGCTACGCGGAGGATTAATGGCATCAACAAGTTGCTCAAAGGGTAAGCTCTGATGGGCAAACGCCGCCAAGATCACCTGCTTTTGCTCACTTAGCCAGTCGTTAAATGACGGCGCCCCCACTTTGTGAGCGCGAATAGCCAAGGTATTCACAAAGCAGCCCAGTAACCCCTCTAACTCTTTCACCTCACGTCCGGCAATGGGCGAGCCAATAACAATATCCTGCGTTTGACTAAGACGAAGCATCAACAGCGAAAAAGCACTTTGCAGCCACATATACAAGGTCACCCCTTGTGCTTGGCACTGCGCTTTTATCGCCTCAACTTGCGATGTCGTAAGGGTATGACGAATACACTCACCATCCAGGGACTGAACTTGTGGTCGCTCAAAGTCCAGCGGTAATTCATGAACAACAGGACACTGCTGCAACTGAGTTTGCCAATAGGCAAGATCCGCCTGATATCTATCTTGCTGTTGCTGCTGCCAGTAGGCAAAATCTGCATACTGCACCGCTAGCGGTTTAGCGTATTGCTCTGGCAAGGGATACGCTGGCGCTTCGCTAAAGTGCCGATAAAACGCCACGAACTCTTTGGCCAGCAGCGCCATCGACCAACCATCGCTGGCAATGTGGTGCATGTTAAACAAGAGTCCAAATTGGTTGTGACTAAACTGTACACAGATAACGCGCAGCATAGTGTCTTGGCATAAATCAAAAGGTTTGCTGAGTGATTGTTGCTGCAATGTTTGCCAACGCAGCTGTTGCTCTGCGTTATTCAGCCCAGACAAATCTACTAATTCCACAGGACAGGCTACTTGATCACGAACCTGTTGCACTGCACCGTGCTCACCATTTGCAGGAACGATGACCGTACGGAGTACTTCATGACGTGCAACAATCGCGCTTAACGCTTGTGTTAAAGCATCAATATCTAAGGCTCCCTCACACCAATAGCTCGCTGGCATATGGTATTGCAGACTCTGCTCATGTAACTGGTCAATTAACCACAAACGCTGCTGAGCAAAAGACAGAGGTAACGCTTGGGCTCTTGATACTGGCTCAATGGTATGGCTGTGCGCAATCATCGAACTTGCGGTTATTACTTCAGCAAACGCTGCAATACTTGGCGCATCAAAGAGTTGTGGCAAAGTGATATCTCGCCGTTGCTCACCGCGCACTCGGCTGATCACTTTTATGGCAAGCAGTGAATGCCCGCCTAGGTCAAAGAAACTATCGTTAATACTCTGTACTTGGCTCGGTAGTAGCTCACGATATAACTCAAGTAAATAGCGCTGTATATCTGTGAGCTTAGATCCATCAACTACCTCGGCGACCTCATGGCTTTTCGCCTGTGCCTGATAGGCAAACTGTAGTGCTTGCTTGTCTACTTTTCCGTTTGCAGTCAGTGGAAGATCAGCAACGATATCCAGCGCGGCAGGTAACATATAACTGGGCAACGACTGCGATAAAGCTTGGCGCAACTGCACGAGTGTGAGCTTAGCCTCACCATTTAAAACCACATGAGCCACTAGGCTTTCTTGTGCTTCATCAACACTCACAGCGCAGCTTTTTACTTGCGCCAACGCGTCGATTTGATGGGCGATTGCCACAAGAGAAATACGGTAGCCTCGCAGTTTTACTTGCTCGTCTAACCGCCCTAAATAACAAAGGTAGTCAGCCTCACCGCGCGCATTCGCCTGCCACTTTGCCTTGTCGCCACTGCGATACCAACGCAAGCTTGAAGTACCAGACGCAGGCACTGCTTACTCAACAAAGCGTGTTTGCGTCACACTCGCGAGATTAATATAGCCTTCACACACCCCATCTCCCGCCAACCAAAGCTCTCCGGGCATGTTAGGTAAAGCCAGTTCACCAAATTCGTCGACTACCGCAAGGGTCATATTATCGATAGTATGACCGATAGGCACTTCTTCGTGGCCCGCTAACAGGTGGCGTGACTCACGGCTTACAGCATAGATACTACAGCCGACTGTTGCCTCTGTTGGGCCATATTCGTTTATCCACTGGGCGTTAGGGAGCTTATCCATCAGCTTATCAACCAAGGCTGCGCTTAGCCCTTCACCGCCAACCACAAATCGGTGGGCGATATTGTTATGAGTTTGTGCGTCACTTAATGCAAATACCGCGCGTAAGTGAGCCGGTGTTAACTTGAATAACTTGGCTTCCGTAGCGGCAAAAATCTGTTCATGTAACGCAGGCAACAATTCGGCGTCCGTAGGGAGCAGCTCAAGCTCACCGCCTCGCATTAAAATAGGCACCAAGGCGGTCACCGTCGCATCAAACGCCAGCGGTGTACTGAGTACGGCCTTGGTTATGCCACCCGATTGTGGCAAGTAGCGCTGAGACGCAAAACGCAGATAATTATTGAGGTTGCCATGACTAATGGGCACCCCTTTTGGCTGCCCGGTTGAACCTGAGGTATAAATAACATAGGCAAGCTCGGCTTGGTTAAATGCAGATGCATCTTCATCTACCAACAAACTGGTATCGTAAAACGCAAAGTTCCCTTCGGCTTCGAACAAATCATCAAGCAACAAAAAGTCACTACCGGCTTCAATCAAGCGCTCGGCATCTTCACTTAGCGCCAGCGTCAATACGATGTCTGCATCATCCATGATATAGGCTAAGGTATCGGTTGGCGTGTCATGATGAATGGGCACATAGGTATGGCGCGCTTTTAATATTGCCAGCACCGCGGCCACCATGTAACTCGAAGACGACAGTAAAATAGCAATGCGACTTTGCTCAGCAAATGCCATTTCTAATAAGCTATTAGCAAGTTGGTTCGCGCATTTTTCTAAGGTGAGATAACTACAAGTAAACTCTCCCATGCGCACCGCAGTCTGTAGTGGGGTCTGAAGAGCCACCTGACTAAACTGAGTTACCCATGGCTGTTGCTCTGTCACTTCTACCGCAACACTTTGCTGCTGTTTTAATAGAGCTAACTGCTGCTCAGCTGGCCACAATGACAATGCTGACAACGGGGTATTTGGCTCTGCAAGACATTGCGATAACACATAACAAAACTGCTGATGAAAACTAACTACACTCGCTTCTTGCCACAAATTGCTGTCATAAAGCCATTCAACGGTGAGTACATCCCCCCCCGTCTATCACTGCGACTTCTAAATCTAATTTGGCACCGCGTACTTTACTTTGGCAGGGCGTCACTTCCAGTTGCGCTAGCCTAAGGTTTTCATTTACCTGATTATTTACCCGAAACACGATTTGATGCAGCGGATGCTGGGCGCTTGAGCGTTCAATGTCTAGCTCATCCACTAACACATCGAAGGGAATATGTTGATATTGCAACGCGTCATTGAGTAAGCCTTGGGTTTGCTGTAGCGCTTGGGTAAAACTGGTGTCTTCACTCCATTCGCTTCTAAGCACTAAGGTATTGATAAAATTACCAATCATACTTTCAAATGCTTTGAGGTGACGTCCTGATACCGGCGTACCAACAACCACATCGCGCTGTTGAGAAAAGCGGCTTAACCACAATGAAAATAGCGTTTGCAGTAACACAAATAAGGTTTGTCCTGAGCGAGTTTGATACGCTCGAAGCGCACTAACCAGCGCTGCAGGTATGGGCTCAATCACTAAGGCACCACGCAAAGAGGTTTTTGCTTCTCTGCTACAATCTAGCGGTAATTCATGAACCTTGGGCAGACCTTGTAATTGCATACGCCAATAGTCGAGCTCCTGTTGCCATAACTCCCCCTGTTCCAGCTGCTGTTGCCACATTACATAATCAACGTAATGCACCTCTTGTAGCGATAAGGTTTCGCCGCTGAGAGCAGCTTTGTATGCCTGTCTTAAAGCGTCACTCAAACACGCAATAGACCAACCATCGGCAGCGATATGATGTAAGGTGATCACAAGGGTAGCCTGCATCGCCTCTTGTTGATAAAGACTGGCGCGCAGCATTAAATCACGGCTTAAATCGAAGCTGGTTGCGTAATCTTCTGCGATAGCTTGCTCTAACGCATGTGCTTGTTGCTCAGCAGATTTATCTGTCCAGTCGTGCTTAACCAGGGTAAATCGAGCATCAAGGTTAATGCTTTGCTGCGGTTCTCCTTGCTCATTTTGATGATAATTAAACGCCAAGACTGGATGTTGCTTAATCACAGCAATAAAGGCGTGCTCTAAGGCCTTGGTATTCAGCTTGCCTTGCAATTGGAATATACCCTGTAGGTTATACTGGTTGCTGTGCCCTTGCAGTTGATCAACAAACCACAAGCGCCGCTGTGCAAATGACAAAGGATAACTAGGCTGTGATGGCGCAGGTTGTAGACTTGGTAATGAAGATTGAGACTGAGCGTTAGCCAACATCTCGCTTAGTTCAAATACGCTAGGATTGGCAAACAGTTGCTTTAAGCTCACCTCCACCGAGAGCTGGGCTCTTAGTTCATTGAGTAATTGCATTGCCAATAAAGAGTGACCACCGATGCTGAAAAAGCTATCGTGCAGCCCCACTTCTGGTGCGCCCGTTAAGGTTTGATAGAGTGTGATTAACTGTCGCTGCAACGCACTTGTCGCCTCACTACTTTGGCTTTGAGAAGTTAATGCCAAAGACTGTAATTGTTGGCGGTCTATCTTGCCATTACTCAAGGTGGGTAAGTGCTGGCAAAGCTCCATCCAGCTTGGGATCATCGGCTCAGGCAAGCGACGCTTCAAGCCTTGGCGGATCACCTCGCGCAGATTGGTTGCGGCGCACTGGCTGCCATCAACACTTACCACAAAAGCAACCAAAGCATCTTGTTTGCCGAGCTTACGCACGACGACTGCTGCCTGCGATACCTCATCAAGCGCTAACAGTGCAACTTCTATTTCATTAAGGTCAACGCGGTAACCGCGAATTTTCGCTTGTTTGTCAATTCGACCGAGAAATTCAAGCTCGCCGCTCGCATTCAGTCTAACGCTATCACCACTGCGGTAAAAACGGGCGCATTGGGCACTATGTTGCAAGCTACTTGTAAACTGAGCTGCGGTCTCTGCAGGCGCATTTATATACCCTTTGGCGAGGCTCGGCCCGCCAATATAGAGCTCACCGGGCATGCCAGCGGGTGTTAGCTTCCCCTGTTTGTTGAGTACGCAGGTAGTAACATGTGCCAACGGCGTACCGATTGGGTAACTGTGGCCGGTTAGTCTGCTGTCAGTGACTTCATGACAAACCACTCCAACACAAGCCTCCGTCGGACCATAATGGTTGAAAATACGCGCCCTTGGTGTCAGCGCACGAATGCTATCAACAAGCTGCTCACCTAATGCTTCTCCACCTAACACCCACTGCGAAATAGCGGGCTTTTGCTCAGCAAACTGAGGCAAAAGCACCGCGGCAAAAGAAGGGGTTAATTTAATCAAATTAACTTGCTCAGCTACTAACTTGGCTGCGATTTCAGCAGGTTCTGGCGCTTGGTTTGCAAGAGTGAGTACCACAGTGCCGCCATGAGTAAGCACCGGGTAGACAGCCGTTAAGCATAAATCCGTGGCAAGTCCTGTAACCACGCCCGCTCGCGTATCTTGGTTGTAACTCAATCTCGCCGCGATGCTGCTACAATAGTGACTCAGCGCGCCATGGCTGATCTCAACCCCTTTGGGCACACCAGTAGAACCAGAAGTAAACAACACATACGCGCTATCATCAAAACTTGGTGAATAAGTTTGCTGCGGCGCTCCCTTGTTTTGGCTCAGCTCACTATAGTCAAGCACCTGAATGCCCGCATCTCGTAGCGCTTGGCAAAGTGGCGTTTCGACACTTACCACCACCGTATTACAATTAGCTTGCGCTAGCATTTGTAGCGCTCTGGCAGTGGGCATATTGCCATCAATAGGTAGATACGCGCGGCCACTTTGCATTACGCCAAGCATAGTGACAATGTCACTCATATCACCCGTTGTTATCAGCGCAATGATTGACGCTGAAACATCTAAGTTGTTGGCAATTTGTAGGCTTTGAGATTGTAGCTGCTGATACGTCAGGGTCCGCGATGCTTCGCCATTGCTGCTTGGCACAACCACTGCAATCGCCTCGCCTTGGGTTTGCGCTATATCTCTGATTGCTTGCGGCACAAGCATCGGCTGGTTGATGTTGTGATTGATACCCGCCGCCGTTGTCAGTACGCTCGTTGATTTGAGCACCAAGTAGTCAATTGGCAGCGCCTCTTTAGCACAATAGCACTGGATGAGTGCCAAATAATCATCGGCAAATTGCTGAATAAGCGCACGATCATAAAGCCCTGTTGCGTAAACAAAGTCACACACAAGGCCATCATCTGTATCATCAACAGATAGGGTTAAGTCAAATTTCGCAGTGCCATTATCTAGGGCAATTAACTCGGCTTCTAATTGGTTATTTACCGACACCTTACTACTTGCTACACCATTGTAGTTAAATAACACTTGAAACAAGGCGGAATGCGCGGCGGATTTGGGTAGCTCTAGCGCTTCAATGATGTCTTCCACCGCAGCGTTTTGATTACTAAGCCCTTGCAATACTTGACCTTGTAGTGCCTTAATCGCCTCACTCATGGAGTGATGGCCGTTTATCTGCATACGCAGTGGCAAGGTATTAATAAAGCAGCCAAGCATAGCTTCAAACTCGCTTTGCTGACGATTTGCAACCGGCACCCCTAAGGTAATATCGGCTTGTTCACTGTAGCGGTAAAGCAAGATGTAAAACACGCCCAGCAAGGCGGTAAAGTGTGTTACGCCATCGCGGTGACAGGCTTCATCTAATTGTTGTATTTGCTCCGTATTAAACGCACAACGAACCGTGCCACCTTGGTACTGCTTTTCTTTTTTTCTTGGATAGCTGGTGGGCAATTCAAACGGTGTAAATGCCTCTAACTGCTCAGTCCAATAAGCCAATTGTTGTTGATAGTCTGGGGATTGCCTTAATTGTTGCTCCCAGTGCACATAGTCAACATACTGTAAATCGGGAAGCTCAACACACGCCTCCGATAGCTCATACAGCAGTGCGTTGATAAACACAGTGACGCTCCAGCCGTCACTAATAATATGATGCATGTTAACGAGTAACCAGCGGCAAGCGGTGTAAGAGTTACTCACTAAAGCCGTAACTTGCAGCAGCGACTCGTTGGCAAGATCAAACTGATACCGCACAGCCTGTTTAATCGACTCTGGTAGCTGATTGGGTAGCACTTCTTCATCCACGGTCATCACAGCAATTTTCATCGCCTCAGCAGGTTCAATTTGCTGCACGACCTTCCCTTCAACCGTGATAAATCGTGCTCTCAAAATATCGTACTTAGCTATCAAGCGGCTCAACGCTTGTTCAATGTCCGTGACTGAAAATGGCTGCGATAACTTAACTAGCCCAGCCATGTTGTACGCCGCAGTGCCCCCTTCATATTTATCAATAAACCACATTCTTTGCTGTGCTGCCGAGAGCGCAGCAGATTGCTTTTGCTGTCCTTGAAGGTAGGTGATAAGCGCAGCTTTGTGCGCCTTTACCTTATCCAGAATACCCTCAGGCACCTGCCCAAGCGGTGTTCTAAGTTTTAATTTATCCTGCTGTAAATAAACATAAATCTGTTGACGGTCAAGCTCATCTAACCATTGTTTTATTGCAAAGTTTTCCATCATTACAAGTCCATCTCCGTCATAGATTTATCACTTAGCGCAGCACTCAAATCGCGATCGCTTACAATATCACTGACTTTCTCTACGTTTGGAGTTTGCGTCTCAACCGAAATAGCATCATGAGCTTGTTTTAGCGCTTCTATACACTCAGCAAGCTCTGCAATACAGGCGTGCTCAAAAATGTCGCCAATGGTCAATTTAATATTGAAAGCTCGGTTGAGTCTCGATACCAACTGCATACCAATCACCGAATTGCCGCCGCTATCCACAAAACGTGCTGTGACGCCCAGCTGCTCAACAGGGAGAAGCGCTATATAATGTTGATGTAGCTGTTTTTCTGTTTCAGTGCGAGGAGCCAACGTGCATATTTCTGATACTTGCTCAGCAGCAGGCATTGGTAGTGCTTTTCGGTCGCGCTTACCATTTGGTGTCATCGGCCATTGACTTAACCAAACAAAATGCTCAGGCACCATGTAACTTGGTAACCATTCACCGAGCGCTTGGCGCAGCCGAGGCGAAGACCACTCGGTTGATAGCTCACCATCATCAATCATATAACCACACAGACATGGGCCAGTTTCTAACGTTTGTACGCAAACATCGACTTCACTAGTATTGAGTATCCGCCCCAAGTGATGGCTAATGTCGCCAAGCTCTATACGATGACCATGGAGTTTAATTTGATTATCTAAGCGTCCTTTTACTTCAAAACGGCCATCAGCTAAACGCCTCGCTTTATCTCCCGTCTTGTATAAACGGCGGCTAATGGAAGCGGTAAATTGATGATTGATAAAGCGCTGCTTGGTCAGCTCCGCTTGATGTAAATAACCCATAGCAACACCACTACCACCAATGTATAACTCGCCCCATACGCCATCGGGTAAAGGCAACCCTTCACCATGACACTCGGTTGGGAGCACAAATAAGCTGGTATTTTGTATCGCTTTACCAATGGTTATCTCTGCGGCATTGTCGATATGTGCCACCGCCGACCAAATCGTGGTTTCGGTTGGCCCGTATAAGTTATAAACCGCTTTGCTGTGACTAAATAACTGCGCGGCCAGTGCCTGAGGTAAAGGCTCACCGCCACTCCATACTTTTATGCCAGAAGTGCATGCTGGCGCCGCATTTAACACTAATTGCCATAGCGTTGGCGTTGCCTGCATCACCGTGATCTGCTGCTGTTCAATAAGCGCGCCGAGCACAGCAGGATCGCTAATACTTTCATCACTTGCCAGCACCACCGACGCACCAACGAGTAATGGCCCAAACAACTCAAGCAAGGCAATATCAAACGCCACTGTGGTGATGGCCAATAAGCGGTCATCTGCCACCAACCCCGGCTCACGACTCATAGATGCAAGCAGATTAACAAATGCCCCGTGATTAACTTCAACGCCCTTGGGTAACCCCGTGGAACCAGAGGTATAAATCACGTAAGCACGCTGCTGAGCTTGAATTAGCAAGCTTGGGCTGCGAACTGCACTGTTAGCAATGTCTTCAGCATCGCTATCCATACAGACTCGTTTGAAACGACCATGATTGAATAACGCAGACTCTGCACTGCTGGCATCACACAGCACAACACTCACTTTGGCATCATGCAAAATATGCGCGATGCGCTCGTCAGGAAAGGTGAGATCGAGTGGTAAAAATGCCGCTCCAGCTTTCATCACCGCCATCAGTGCTATCAACAGCTCCGCCCTGCGTGGTAATGCCACCGCCACGATACTATTGGGCGTTACCTGCTGCTTCATCAAGTAGTGAGCCAGCTGGTTAACACGCGCATCAAGCGCTTCATAACTGAGACTCACATCATCCGTTACCAGTGCCGTACGCTTGCTGCGGCACGATACATTGTGCTGCCAAGTTTCAATGAAACTCGTCGCGACCTTAACCGACTTCTCTTGCTCTAGTGGTAACTCAACTAACCTGTGGATATCATCACTACTTTGTATCAACTCATTTTGAGCCCCCATAGGTGTGTTGCCTTGAACCTGCGACAGCAAATGGACGAACTTAGCCACGTACTGGGTCATTAACTCAGTATCAAATTGCGCTGTGTGATATTCCACTAACAGTGACCACTGTCCTGCAACACAGGTCATATTTGTCGTCAGTTCAAATTGGCCAAATTTAGCTACACTTGGCTGTACCTCAACTTCTAGCCCATTAAAACTCGGCAAAGTGGTGACTTTATCTAGATTAAACATAGTGCTAGGTAGAATTAGCTGATCATCGGCAAGGCTTGCATACGGATGAGTTTGGTGATCAAAGGCATCAAGTAAAGTATTTTGCACCCGCTGTACCAGCTCACCGATAGCGCTAAGGCCAGCTATATCAACCACAATGGGCAAGATATTGGTGCAATAGCCCAGTAACGCTTGGTCGAGTAACTCAGGCTCAAACTGCGATGCCAGTCGTTGCCTATCCGATACCGGCACTCCTACACTTATCACAGTCTGGCCGCTTAACTTGTGTAGCCACAAGCAATAAAGTGCAAGCATTGTCGCAAATTGCCCACAGCGTAAAGACTGAGCAAGGCTCTCAGTGTTTCGGATTGCACTCGAAGAAATGGGTAATGTGAGCTGATTAACTTGGTATGAAGCCACGCTCACCGTCGTTGATTTTGGCAGCTCAAGTGGTGTTGAACTCGCTAAGCACCGGTGCCAAAAAGCTTGGTTTTTTGCGGCTTCCGGTGAATGCGAATATGCCTGCAAGCTATCAACGTAGTGACTAAAGGAGACAGCTCGGCTTGCCACCTCATTTTGTTTTGCATCCTGATTGTAGCGCTCAGCGATTGCTGCCAGCACCATCTGTAGTGAAAGCCCATCGCAGATCACATGATGGGCCACAACACTTAGATAGTGCTGTGCTTTGCCATCACTCAACAGCGTCACTCTACAAAGTGCGTCTTTGACAAAGTCAAACGGTTGATAACGCAGCGCGGATAACCGCCTTTGCAATGTTACTTGGTCTTCTTCGTTCCATGGCTCAACATGCAACTCGGCTTTTTCCACTCGGCAATATTGCATTAAGCGATCACTATCGACACTAAAACGCAAGATTGGGAAGTCGCGGCAGACCGCAGTAATAGCTTGTTGCAGCCGCGCTAAATCGAGCTTACCGGAGAGCTTTAATATCGCTTGTAATTGATATGCGCTCGCTCCATCGCTTGAGGTCAGCGCCATCGCTAATAGCTGTTGCTGGCTATGGCTAAGTGGAAATGCAGCATCATCACTTTGGCTCGCTTCACCAAAATAACCCGCACGTTTTAAGCTAAGTACACTGGCTTCAACTGCGTTTATCACCGCTGCAATGTCTTCATCTGTATGGGCGGCGCTGAAAAAGCAGTTACGTCCTTCCCAGATAAACACACCGCGCTCTAGCATTTCATAAAAGAACACATCAAGATTTTGCGAAAAGCGAAAACGGAATAATGAGGCAAACGCTTCTATTCGAATGGGTACGTCATGGGTTTCAAAAAACGCATTGAGATGTGCTTTAAATGCCGCGGTTTTGTCGTTGATCCCTTGTTGTAACGCTGGACCTTGCGACTGAATAGCTTGCAACACTGCTTTGGCACTTGCCATGGTCATTGGATGTTTGCAGAAAGTCCCAGCAAAGAAGGTGGTATCGGTCAAGGGGTAGGAATCATCTCCGTATTGCCAATTGCCGCCGTCAATGGCATCGAGGTAGGTAGCGGCCCCCGCGACCACACCGATAGGCATACCACCACCGACGATTTTGCCATAGGTTGCCATATCGGCCTTAACCCCTATCAAACCTTGAACACCACCGGGATGTGCTCTAAAGCCGGTGATCATTTCGTCAAAAATAAGGGCAATACCATGTGCTTCAGTGAGCATACGTAGTTTACGTAAAAACGCCCAAGGTTGATTTTCAGGGTGACGGCTTTGTACCGGCTCAACAATCACCGCAGCAATATGTTGCGCCTCTCGGGTAATAACCTCTAGCGACTCATCATCACCATAAGGTAAAACGAGATTATCGGCGATTGCGCCATAACGCACTCCAGCGCACATTGCCTCTACGCCTTGCTCTGGCGACTCAGTAGCTAAAGTACCATCATAGTGACCATGGTACGCGCCTGAGAACTGAACAATTTTATCGCGCTTAGTCACTGTTCTTGCCAAACGTAGCGCCGTCATGACCGCCTCTGTACCAGAGTTACAAAACGATGCACGCTCAAGCCCAGTCAGTTCACAGATAAGTGCAGCAACCTCAGGCGCATCAGGACTTGCAAGCCCCAGTTGCATCCCGGCTTCAAGCTGTTGCGCCAGTGCTTTTTTGATAAAGTCAGGGTTATGACCAAATAAGTTAGTACCAAAGTCCATGGTGATATCAATATAGCGATTATCATCGATATCCCAGATATATGCGCCTTCACAGCGCTTAGAAAACACCGGATAAAGTAGCTCTTTGCTCGACAGTCTGAAACCCGCCGAAGCACGGCAATCCGCAAGGCGTGCGCGATATTCGCTCACTAGCGCTTTTGAACTGTGCGTTTTCGCAATGTAAGCATCACTCAATGCAGCAAGATGTTGGCGTATGGCCGGGCTACTATTGGCACGCTGCACTTGTTTTTGTTGTGCCCCAGGTAATACGGATTGGGCTCTGCTTGGATGGGGTTTTGATACCAAGGTTGCTGTTGAGGTAACTGCACTGTTTTCAACTTTCACGCCCTGTATATGGCGTAACTGCTGCCCTACTACAGCTTCTAACGCGGCTCTTGCTTCAGCGTTGGTCACAGTGCTTGCCGCCTGCAATTGCGCCTGATAGATAGCGACAAGCGTCTGATTGTCAGCCCCTACTACACTACCTTTTGGCGTATCAGTCGTGCCCGATACAGGTGATGGCAAACTGCCCGCTTGTTGAGGACCTTGCGGTGCTTTGAGATAGTTACTATGGCGTTGAATATAGGCTACTAACTTATCGACATCGCTGAGCTCTTGATAAAATTGACGAACACTAAACTCTAAACCGAATTCCCGTTCGTATACTCTAACGGCCTGCATGATCATCAACGAATCAACCCCCATTTCTAACAACGGAAGGTTGGTTTGGATAGCATCAGCGGGCATCGACAAGAGTCCCGCTAGGGTATTGATCACAAAGCTGCGGATCTGAGCATCACGGTCACTCGCTTCTGCCACTGTTTGTGCTTCGAGCTGTGATTGTTCAGTACCAAAAATCCAGTATGAACTGCAATCAAATGGATATTGCGGCAAACTCACTCTAGCGCTCGGGCGATTGCCATACACCTGTTGCCATTCGAGCGCCCCGCCTAAATCGAGGTATGTGCCTAAACACTCGGCGAACTTCATGCTGTCATCGCCTTTGGGGTGCAATACATGGGCATAATTGAGCGCTTTGTTATTACTGTTTTCTTGCAGTAAGCCACTCAAAATAGGTTTGGGACCAAGCTCAATCGCGAAGCCATGCTCTAGTGACTCCAGAGCAGTTACACAGTCAACAAAGCGAACCGGTGCCATAATTTGCTCAACCCAATATTCAGCTTTTGCGATACGTGCGCTCTCTACATGTCCTGTCATGGATGAAACAAAAGGCAGCCGAGGCTGTTGAAATCTCACCTGCTCAGCGACTTCCCTAAAGGCGTC
Source organism: Pseudoalteromonas piscicida (assembly GCF_000238315.3). Taxonomy (NCBI): domain Bacteria; kingdom Pseudomonadati; phylum Pseudomonadota; class Gammaproteobacteria; order Alteromonadales; family Pseudoalteromonadaceae; genus Pseudoalteromonas; species Pseudoalteromonas piscicida. Next base: position 3,782,078 of record NZ_CP011924.1, on the reverse strand, counting down.
TAACATGGGAGTCATCAATGGAGAGTGGAAAGCGTTTGCCGTATGCAGCGCTTTTACTTTAATTTGCTGTACTGCAAGTACGTCACTGAGGGCTGTGATTGCTTCATCAGCACCGGAGAATACTACCCCAGCCTCACCATGGAAGGCTGAGATCACCACTTGCCCTTGATACTCACTCAAGCAATTGCGTGCGGTTATTTCATCACATCTTGCGGCGATCATGCTGCCTTTTATCGGTAATGCATGCATTAGTTGACCACGCGCCGCTATCAACTCAACGCCATCACGAAGCGAAAACACGCCAGCAATACAAGCAGCCGCATATTCACCAACGCTATGACTGAGCAGCTGGGATGGCTTCACCCCATAATGCATCAATAATTTTGCCACACTGTACTCAACGGCAAACAAGCTCACTTGCGTCCAACGCGTTTGCGCCAGTAGTTCACTATACTTTTCATCGAATAACACATCCAACAGGCGTGCACCAAAGCGCTCGCCAACCAAACTGTCAATGTCATCTAACTGGCTACGAAACACTTCATGGTGTTGATATAAAGAGTGAGCCATCAAGGGGTATTGCGAACCTTGTCCGGTGAACAAAAACACAACTTCTGGCGCAGCATTTACCGAGGACGGTTCGGCAATAATAGAAGTATTCAGTTGCGAAATAAGTGTTTCTCTACTCACACCACTAAACGTTTTATGCACCCCCTTAAGCGGCACTTGCTCGGCATTTTGTGCACAAAAGTCATCAAACGCTTGAGGAGTCAGACTCGACAATCGTTCACTATAGTGACCAGCAAGATGCTGCAATGCAGCTTTCGATTTAGCAGCGAGAGGCAATAGATAAAACGAAGGCGGTGTTACTTCAGCTTGTGTGTCGGGTTTAGGCGCTGGAGCCTGTGCGCAGATCACATGTGCATTAGTACCACCAAAACCAAAAGAGCTTAATCCAGCGGCTCTTATTCCCCCCTGTTGTACAGGCCATGTCTGCATGCTTTGCGGCACCATAAACGGAAGTTTTTGCCATGGAATATGCGGATTTAACACCTCACTATAACGCTGCGCAGGAATTTGCCCATGCTGTAAACACAGTAGCGTTTTGATAAGTCCAGCAATACCCGCGCCGGACTCAAGGTGGCCAATATTCGCTTTTACCGCACCGAGAATAACCGGATTATGACGACTATGGTGTTCTCCATACGTGCGGTTTAACCCAGTGATCTCGATAGGATCGCCAAGCTCCGTACCCGTGCCATAGGTTTCCACATAGTGGATATCTCCCGCCTGCATCTTGGCATTACCAAGGGCTGCATTGATCACTGCCTGTTGCGCGGCACTATTTGGCGCAGTAATACCATTGCTGCGGCCGTCTTGATTAATTGCGCTGCCTTTGAGTACACCAACAATCGGGTCGTTGTCTGCCATGGCTTGTTGTAGCGGCTTTAGCATCACCACCCCAACGCCTTCACTTCGCACATAGCCATCCGCTGCCTGTGAAAAAGTTTTGCAATGGCCGTCTGCTGCCAACATTTGTGCGTTTTCACAGGCCTTAGTCACATCATCGCTCAGAATAAGATTAACGCCCGCCACCAATGCCGCGTTCGTTTCCCCATTTCTTAGTGCTTGAATTGCATGATGAAGTGCCACCAGCGATGACGAGCACGCCGTATCAATTGCCACACTTGGGCCGGTAAAATTAAAGCTATAAGAAATGCGGTTTGCAGCAATGCTCAGCGCTGTACCCGTGCCTAAATACGCGGTACTTTTTTGCTGTTGTTGCGACAATAAAAAGTAGTCATTTTGCGATATACCAACATACACGCCAATATCGCTACCTGCGAGCGTGGCGGGTTGGTAACCAGCATGCTGTATGGCGTGATAAGTCGTTTGGAGCAATAACCTATGCTGTGGGTCGATATGCTTAGCTTCGAGTGGCGAGATGCCGAATAATGCAGCGTCAAACTCATCGACATTCTCTAGATAACCACCGAGACGGTCGGCTTCAAGGTTAGGGCAAAGCTGCTGGCGCTTAGGATCTGGCGTGGTGATGCCATCGCCCTGCTGGCTTAACAACTGCCAAAATGCCTCAAGCCCATTTGCTGAAGGATAACGACAGGCCATGCCAATCACGGCAATATCTGTATCCGCAATATGTGCAGTTCGGCGAGAGGCTTGCGTCTTATTCGCTTGCTCAGTACCTTTCGACTCGTTAAGCTCTGTCTGTCCTAGAGCTTGAGTAAGCGTACTAAACTGACTTAAGTACTGGGCTAGTTCGCGAATTGAGGGATATTCGTAAAGTACCGTAGGCTCAAGATCTAGCTCGTGTACTTCCATTAACTCCCCTGAGATCCGCACCGCTTTCATCGAATCCACACCTAATGCCAAGAATGGCGCGTCGATATCCAAACTACGCGCGGGCTTATCTATTTCTTGTGCGACTAACTCTTGTAATAACCGCTGAATTTGCTGTAGTGACGATGAGGATGATGACACCTCAGCTTGTTGTGGCGTAGCTTCTTCACGGGCACGCGCAATTACTTCAAAATTATCGGTTAAATAACTGCGTTTATTCTCCTGGCGCTGAATTTTACCGCTCGATGTTTTATGAATGCGACCAGGCTTTATCAATACGATGTCATAAGGCGTAATGCCGTGGTGCTCAACGATCGCAGCGGTGATCTGCTGCAATACCTTCTCAGTATCTAACTTTCTAAGCGCGGTACGCTTAACTTGCTGCACAATCACCAAACGTTCTTCATCGCCATTGGAAGCTACCGAAAACGCCGCACCGCCATTTTGCTCTAAGCTATCGCTTGCTTCTGTAATCGTAAGTTCTATATCTTGCGGGTAGTAGTTTTTACCGCGGAAGATAAGCACGTCTTTGGCGCGTCCTGTAACGAATAATTCCCCACGCAGGATAAAGCCTAAATCACCAGTACGCAGATAAGCCCGCTCGTCAGCACCTTTAATTCTGGCATGAAACGTAGCCTTAGTTGCTTCTGGGTTATTCCAATATCCCTTTGCTACACTTGGTCCAGTTACCCAAATTTCTCCGGTTTCACCATTATTGCAGGCTTCAAAAGACTCTGGGTTAACAATCGCAATACTATGCTCGCCCCAACTCACGCCAGAAGATACTGCGTAATAAGGCTGCTGTTCATCAGCCACATCTAACGCATAAAACGCATCTACTGTATCTTCATCTGCGACTTGTTCGGCTTTACCCTGCTGTAACTTGGTCGCATCAATACGTAATATCCTTGGCTTTTCTAGAAGACGTCCACCTGTTGCAAATAAGGTGGTTTCTGCCATGCCGTAACAAGGTGCGATACTTTCTCTTTGTAAGCCACACACTTTAAACTTTTGATAAAAGCGCTCTAACGTGCTGGCACGCACTGGTTCTGCGCCATTTAATGCTGAGCGCCAATGGGACAAATCTAAGTCTTTAAGATCTTCATCTTTGACGGTGTCCACACACAGGTCATAGGCAAAGTTTGGCGCGCTTGACGTCAATGCTTTGGTTTGTGAAAGCAGTTTTAGCCAACGTAGCGGTTTTTGCAGGAAATAAGCCGGATTCATCAGCGCCGCTGTCGCACCAATGTAGATTGGGTGCATAATGCCAAAAATCAGTCCCATATCATGGAAATGAGGCAACCAACTTACAATCGAAGAGTTGCTATCGTGACCAAACGCTTCTTTCATTAGCGCCTGATTATCAAGAATATTGTCGTGGGTTACCATTACGCCTTTAGGTGTGCCCGTCGAGCCTGAGGTATATTGCAAAAATGCCAATTGCTCACCACGGATCTGTGCACGAGGCCACTGTTGAGTCGTCGATTTAAGTGCAATGTTATCGGTAGTAAATAGTGCTAACTGCGCTAGACTTGGCTCAGAATCAAGCAATGGCTTGGCGATTTCATTGATCTTTTCACTGGTAAGCGCACCTTTGGCACCTGCGTCTTCGATGATGGCGCGCAGACGATCAACATTTTGATTCTTTTTAGGTGGATAGACCGGTACTGCAATAATCTCTGCGTATAAACAAGCAAAAAAGGCTTCAATAAATTCAAATCCAGAGTTGTACAGTAATAATGCTCTGTCACCCGGTTCAAAATATTCACTCAATGTCTCAGCAATAGAGGCTGCACGCTCATGCAGCTCTTGGTAGGAAATGGTTTTACTTGGTAATGCCTCATCGTAAAAATACTGATAGGCAATATCTTGAGATCGAGTACGCGCTAAACCCGCGAGTATAGTAACAATATTTGTATTCATGCCATCCCCATAACTTGGTTGGGATTCCTTTGGCAACAGCGCGAGCAGTATCAATTTGGCTTGCGACAGTTAACCATCAGTAACGTTGTAAAAAACCAATCAATTACTTAACCGCAACAAACACAGTACCCACTTAAGTAGGAGAACGTTTGTAGGGTATATCTATAAAGGTTAACTAACCGCTAAAACCGCGAGCCAAGTTAATCAACAGCACCTTTTGCTATTTGCTTGCAGCATGCATACAACATTGCTGTAATCACTCACTGTCACTTTAACGCTTGAATATGGCAACTTTTTTACCATCCTTGTAGCGAGGGTGACGACATCAAAGTCTCAAATAGAGTTATAAAAAAGACCATACTTAAGCTGGTAAAACACACACAATTTGTGTGGCTTCACATCAACGAGTCGTGATCTGTACTGAAAAAGGCTAGCACAAGAAACTGATAAATAAACCGCTTTATTAACAAAAAAGTAAATTTATCCATTACACAAGATTACACCGAACCGCTTTTAGGAACTTTTTATTAGGTAGTAACAGGAAAGTCAGAACGATTTGTTCACTTACTGAACAAGCCTCTGTTTTAGAAACATTTTTGATAAAACTCAGAAATACAATTTAGCCTGATATCGAGGTAACGAAAGCAAGACCTGTGCAAGTTTTATATTTATTTGCACTGGTCTTACAGCATCAAACTATTACTTTTGTAATGTGCTTAATATTACTTTAGCGAAGGTGAGGTAGTAAACGGCTTCACTCCAATCGCTTGGTAAATTTCAGCAGGCTTAAACGCTTGCTCACCTTTGATCACCAATGTCGCTTTTTGCAGTGCTGTAATGTCCTTAAGAGGATCGCCGTCGATCAACACTAAATCTGCTACTTTACCCTTGGCAATTGAACCGGTTTGATGTGCGACGCCCATCAATTTGGCGCTTTCTAGCGTTGCCATATTCAGCACGTCAGCCGCAGGAATACCCGCATCAACGTAAAGCGCAAGCTCACGGATCAAGGTAAAGCCTGCAATGTTATCCGTTCCAGGTACCATTGGAACACCAGCATCATAAAGCTTTTTCAGCATTTGTTGCATCGCTTCACCCGACTCTTGGTAGCTCAGCTTAAACTGTTCATCAACATGCATCTCAGCTCCTTTTAAACCACGAGCGAATGCAATTGGCATGTGCTCTGAAATAGCAGCATATTCTGGATTGATCTTTTGATCTTCTGCCATCAATAAACTTCTGAATGTAGATACAGTTGGATCCACAACGATGCGCTTATCGCTTAGTAGCTTAATGAACGCATTCATCTGTGGACTATCGAGTGATAAACCTGACGCTTGCTCTCCCATCAGTGAAAACCGTTTTTGTGTTCTGGTATCCACTTCTTCACCCGCAAGGAAATTCAGGAACAGCATATTAATGTGCTGAATCTCATCATAGCCATTTGCAATGGCTTGCTCTGCCGTCATAAACGCGGGCACGTGACCGCTAAGTCTCAATCCACGACTATGCGCACGCTCAGAAATAGGCTTTACCCAGTTCGGATCGATAGAAGAATAGAGCTTCACTTGAACATAACCATTATCGGCAAAGAAGTCGACCGTCTCAAGCGCTTCTTCCAGTGACTTTACACTTAAGCCAGCTGAGTTTTCGCTGTATTTATCCATAAAGCCAGCACGGTACACGCGAGAACCCAGCACCTGGTTAGTATTAAAGAGCGCTTCAATTTCCATAATATTGTCATGATCGTTCCCCATATCTCTAACGCTGGTAACACCGTTCGCAATATTAAGAATACCGTTATCTTTTGATAAATGACCGTGCATATCCCAAAGCCCTGGGATCAAGGTTTTCCCTTTTCCATCAAGGCTAGCTACGCCATTTTGTTTTTTAATATGTTTAGTTATTTCTACAATCTTGCCATTTTTAATTAACACATCATGGTTTTTCAGCAGTTTTTTCTGCTCACCATCAAAGACGGCAACATTTTCAATCAGTAATGCAGGGACATCATGTGTCAGCTTGCTAGCGAGGTTTTCTAAATACTGCTGTTCGGCTTGTTTTTGGATAGCCTCAAGCTCTTCGAACTGTGATTTGGTATAGCCGTCACGCAAGACATACATTGATCCCCAACTTTGTGCGAAGTAGTTACCATCGTCGTCATACCATGCAAAATTAGGAGTAAGACTAAGACCACTCGTTACTAATAGATGAACGGTTTGCTCCCCCAACTTCATCGTCTTCATTTTTTCGATAAGCATTTTACCTTGAGGGTAAACATCTAATTCGTATTTATTATTTTTTAGAACATAACGCATCGTCGCGTTATCTAGTGCAAGGCGATTATTAGACGGTACGTAGAAATCGAGTGTCGCGTCAGCCTTAATGCCTGATTCATTGACACTTTTCCACTGCGCAATGCCTCTGTTATAGCTAAACGTTTCATCAATTGCGGAGCCAAAAGCAGAACGCCCTTTAAGACTAAAATTGATGGGTAGTCCTTTTTCATTCAACTTTAAGGTTTCATCAATTAAGATCCGACGGTTGTTCCAGCCGAACTCAATTTTAGCTTTATAGTTTTGCTCGTCGATTTTTTCTTGGGTTAGCGTGCCCGCTAAGCCTTTTTCTGAGTAAACATTATTGGTAATGGTGTCAGCAAATACCGCCCAACTTTGAGTAGTTAAAAGCGCCGCAACGAGTGTCGACAAGGCACTTCGCTTTGTTATTATTTTTGTCATGTTCTTGTTCCTTACATTTCCGTTTAACAACAATGATATTACATCAAGATAACAAAAAGCGAAGTGCTTTAACTGTTACAATTCGTGTTGATTTCACCACTCAATCAGACTTTTAGTAACCTGCTGCTTGACCATCTTTCCTTGTTTCGGATGCACCGTAGTACACTCCAGTTTTACCATCTCGCATAATCGCTTGATAACCGCCATAGGGACCAACTGCTTCTTGTAATTTGTGACCCTTTTTTATCAGCTCTCTACGGGTTTCCATGGAAAAACCAGACTCGAGACTGACATACCCTCCATCAGTCATGATTTCACCGGTAGGTTGCGATGAACCACTATGCAAAATTCTTGGCGCATCGCCCGCTTCTTGTAGATTCATACCAAAATCAATCATGTTAATGAGGATCTGCGCATGCATTTGCGGTTGAGTCGCACCTCCCATCACGCCATAACTCATCCATGGTTTACCATCTTTTGTGACAAAGGCAGGAATAATGGTGTGAAATGGTCTTTTTCCCGGCGCATAACTGTTGTAGTGGTTTTTATCTAACGCAAATAGCTCGCCTCTATTTTGCAAGACAAAGCCAAGCTTAGCTGGAGTCATACCCGAGCCCATACCACGGAAATTACTTTGGATCAGCGACACCATATTCCCTTCCTTATCTGCAGTCGTAAGGTAAATGGTGTCCCCTTCTACAGGCCCTGCATGATCGCGTTTTGCTGCTTTATTTGGATCAATCAATGCGCGTCTTTTATCTGCATATACTTGCGAAATAAGTGTCGCGACTGGTATCTCATTAAAGTCTGGATCGGCGTAGTATTTTGCTCTATCCGCAAAGGCTAGTTTTTTTGCTTCAACAAAGGTGTGAATATACTCTGGGCTGTCGAATCCCATTGCCTTGATATCATAGCCTTCTAAAATATTGAGAATTTGCTGGGCGGCAATGCCCTGACCATTGGGAGGTAGTTCCCATAACGTGTAGCCGCGATAATCAGCACTTACGGGGTCAACCCACTCACTGTGGTGCTCAGCCAAGTCTTGGTAACTTAAGTATCCACCATTTGCCTTCATGTAACGGTCAATTTCTTTAGCAATTTCGCCTTTATAAAAAGCATCGCGGCCTTTATCTGCAAGTAACTCATAGGTATTAGCGAGTGCCGGATTCTTAAATATCTCCCCCTTTTTAGGCATTTCCCCATCAGGCATAAATACTTCTTTAAATCCGGCATATTGCTCACGAGCCGACACCGAGCGCTGCATATAATAAGCAATCAACTCAGAAACTGGAAAGCCGCTTCTAGCGTAGTCGATACTGGGTTGAAGTAACTGTTTCATTGGCAGTTTGCCAAATTTGTTGTGTAGTTCAAACCAACCATCGACCGCACCGGGGACAGAAACAGGAAGCGGCCCATAGCTTGGAATTGTATCGCCTTGCTGCTGTAATTTTGCTAGCGAAAGGCTTTTTGGTGAGCGCCCCGAAGCATTGAGACCAAATAACTTTTGTTGCTTCTCGTCCCACACAATCGCAAATAAGTCGCCACCAATACCGCAACCTGTAGGCTCCACTAAGCCAAGCATGGCATTGGCTGCAATTGCAGCATCTATGGCGCTTCCGCCTTGCTTCAATACCTCTATTGCAACTTGTGTTGCCAGTGGTTGAGAAGTTGCCGCCATGCCCTGGGTGGCAATAACCTCAGAACGACTAGCGAAAGCTTTTCCCGTGATCCTGTCATAAGCGAGAGCCGCTGAGCTTACTGATGCACAAAGCATAGTAACCAGCGTGCATTTAACTACCTTATTCATTATTTTCTCTTTTGTTGTTTTCTTTTTAACCAATATAAAAAGCCAAATTGCTTACAGCAATTCATTTGCGGTCAAAGCGAAAGAAAACGAGATTGGACCTAATGCGAAAACTCAACAATCCATTGTCATAGTACTCACTCTACCACGAGAATATTCGCCCAAATTTGATACAGGTTTTTGCAGCTGGACTACACTAATGTTGGAGTGTTCTGCAGGAAAAAATAAACGCAACGGGATCGGGGTAATTGAATTGGTTATTTATGAGTAATCAGGTTATTTCTATAAATTTAAAACAAACGCTGACTTGGGGCACGGTACTCTGTGGCTTGGTGATCTCGTCTCTTATTATCTCCATTTCATATGTTAGCCAACGAGACATGCTGCTCGAAAGCTATGAGACAAAACTAAGACAAAATTTAACTCATTTAGGTAAACATCTTTTTACTGAGTTTGTGGAGGGCAACAATAATCAAGTTAGCCTGACTCTCGAGGATTATTATTCTGACAGTAAATATAAAGCACTCTTCCTTATTCAAGGAGAAACGCTCATCAACGAGACCCAACACTCAGCGATTGGACTACAAGTATTTAATCAAGTTATCAGTCAGGCGCAAGCGACAGCAACATTACGCACACTTGATCTCACTGTAACATTTGACCCTAATCAGCAGCACTTTCTCGCAGCCATTCCCATTTCACCTAAAGTGCCCGTCGCTGAGTCCGCTGATGTAGTTAGGCTGATTGCTATTTATGACGTAAGCACCGTTTTTCTTTCGTTAAAGCAACAATTGATAACGAAGGCGAGTATTTTAGCGGTGTTTTTGATACTCATCATTATCGCGCTACTAAGCTTTACTCATTACTTCATTCATAAGCCAATCAAAAGACTGATCCAAGTAGGCGATGCATTATCCACAAAGTCTTTGAGCAGTAGAGCCGACATCGTGGGACATGGCGAGCTTGGAGTCCTTGCTAAGCAATTCAATGTCATGGCACAAACGTTAGAGAAAAACTGGCAACAACAATTACAAAGCACCCAAGAATTACAGCGTCGGCACGCTCTTATTAATAGTGTTTTTGAGGCTTTACCGGATATATTCTTTATAATCAATACGGACGGTACCATCTTAGAATGCCATACCGGAAAATCAGACGACTTGTATATGTCGCCTGAGCAGTTTATCAACAAGAAAATGGCGGAGGTACTGCCCTCCCATGCAGCAAAACAATTTAGCCAAGCCATCAAGTCTGCCAATCAGCGCCACCAATTAACCCAAATAGAATATCCACTGACAATTGCTGATCAAGCGAAGCTATTCGAAGCTCGGTTATCTCCTATTCCAGGAACAGATCAACTGGTTATCGCAGTGCGAGATATCACCGAGAAAAAGCGTCAAGAAGAAGTCATTTTACATCACGCTTTTTATGATTCATTGACCGATTTACCAAATCGCTTTTTAGCGATGGAGCGGCTAGCACAGCAACTGTTTGATGCGGAACGCAACGATGAGCTTGCGGTAGTGTTTTTTATTGATTTAGATGATTTTAAAAGGATCAATGATTCACTCGGACACGAAACGGGGGATCAAATTCTCATCGCTTCGGGGGAAAGGCTCAAGCAATCTCTACGTGAGCAAGATACCGTGTCACGCCTCAGTGGTGATGAGTTTATTGTGTTGATGGGAGGGTTTAAGCACACTGCAGACATTACCTCTGTTGCCGATATGCTCATCAAACTTTTTCACCATCCCATTATTGTCGACGATAAAGATTTTAATATTTCAGTCAGTATAGGTGTTGCTATCTATCCTTTAGACGCGAACTCCCCCCAAGAGTTACTTAGCTGCGCTGATACCGCAATGTACAATGCCAAAAGTAATGGTCGCAACAACTACTGTCTATTTAATCAGAAGATGAGTCAACAGTTATCTCGGCGCATTGAAATTGAGGAAGCATTGCGCGTAGCACTGAATGAAAACGAGTTAGAAGTGTTTTACCAACCGCAATTTTATATTGAAGACAGTGATGTATTTGGCGCGGAAGCTTTACTCCGCTGGCACAGTAAAACACTGGGTAATGTCTCTCCTGCGGAGTTTATTCCCGTCGCAGAACAAAGCGGTTTGATCATCGACATCGGATTGTTTGTGCTCTCAACTGCTATTAACCAAGCACACCAATGGCAGCAACACTTAGACTCCGACATCCGTATCGCAATCAATTTATCACCTAGGCAGTTTAAAGATCCTAACCTATTGAAACAGATAGAGCTATTAGTAAAAGACATCCCGATTGCCAATCGTTCTATCGAACTGGAGATCACAGAAGGCGTACTGATATCAGGACAGGCACAGGTAAAACAGACCCTAACCCAATTACATCAGTTAGGGTTTAAATTATCTTTGGATGATTTTGGTACGGGCTATTCGTCACTGAATTACCTCCGTCATTACCCCTTCGATTTACTCAAAATAGACCGCAGTTTTATCAGCGATATGCTCGCTACTCACGAATCTAAAGCGTTAGTTAAAACGATTATTGCCATGGCGCATAATTTATCGATGAAGGTAGTCGCCGAAGGCGTGGAGACGCTTGAGCAATTGCGTTTATTGCAGCAGCTGGAGTGTGATTTTGGTCAAGGATATTTGATCAGCAAGCCGCTTTCTGCAGCACAATTTGAAACCTTTTACCATACTAAGATCGAACCAGTTAAGCGCTCATCTTAGCAAGAAAAACAAACTTTAAAAGTAACATCGCGCCCGAATATCCACTTGAGATAATAAATCAGGGTAAACACAAGACTAATAAAAATAATATGTTAGTATTGCAAGGCAGTGTAAGGATTTTGAATCATGAATATAGAGTTACTAGTTAGCAAAGCCAAGCAAGTATGTGACAACCGTGGTGCACGATTTACTCCTATTAGAGAAAAAGTATTTAGACTACTCGCCTCTAAACAAGGTGGCGTTGGCGCATACGACTTACTTGAAGAGCTCAAGTTGACGGAAGCGGCTGCAAAACCCGCTACCGTATATCGTGCCTTAGACTTTCTTTCTGAGTTGGGTTTTATCCATAAAATTGAAAGTACTAATGCGTTTATGCTTTGCCATCACTTCGACCACACACATCCAGTGCAGTTACTGATCTGTGATAGTTGCGGTAACGTTCAAGAGTTACACTCAAACACGATCTCGCATGAACTGAACAGCCTAGCTGCAGAAACCGGATTTGTGGTTACAGAGCAAACCATTGAGGCTCATGGCCGTTGCGAAAAATGTAAAGATTAAGTGCAGTGAGCAAAAAAGCCCACTACACTTATCACTAAGAGCGACACTAATTTATTAAAAATGCGTAAGGGAAAGTCCATATGAATGTAGAGTTCATCAACCCCTTTTTATCATCTCTAATCAATGTATTGGCTACAATGGCGCAAACAGAATTGACGCCGGGTAAGCCAAAAGTGAAGAAAGACGAAGTCGCACAAGGTGATGTATCGGGTCTGATTGGCATGGTTGGTCCACAGACAAAAGGGTCATTTTCGATCACCTTTGAGGAGAGCCTAGCGCTAACCATTATGGAGCGTATGCTTGGTGAGCGCCCTGATTCCATTAATGAAGACGTCACTGATATGGTTGGTGAAATCACCAACATGGTCACTGGCGGTGCTAAAAACCTGCTCGGCGAAAAAGGCTACGAGTTTGATATGGCAACACCGGTTGTCGTTTCAGGCCCAGGCCATACCATCACCCATAAATGTGATGGCCCTAAACTTATTATGCCATTCACCTCTCCTGACGGTAATGCCAATATCGAAGTCAGCTTCGACAAACTCGCCTAATAGTTAAAAGCACACGTTACTTTATGAGTTGGACTCAAAAACAAATTACCTTGAAGCCTCGAAAACGAGGCTTTCACTTGATAGACGACGAGATTATCTCTCAGCTTCCTGAACTACATGACTATCGTATAGGGCTGCTGCACCTGTTTATACAACACACCTCCGCCAGCCTAACAATTAACGAAAATGCCGACCCAACGGTACGTATGGATATGGAAAGCCACTTTAATCATTTTGTACCACAGAGGCAAAGCTACTACCGCCATGACTATGAGGGCGATGACGATATGCCAGCACATATCAAATCCAGCACTTTAGGATGTGAAGTAACGATCCCCATTTCTGAGGGCCGTCTGCGTTTAGGTACTTGGCAAGGTATTTATCTCGGTGAGCATCGTGACCATGGTAGTGCAAGACGCATTATCGCAACGCTTCAAGGTGACAGAAAAGGCTAAGCGCTTAGCCTTCGATGTATTCGTAGCTAACTCTTGGGGTGACGTTACACAGCAGCTCATATGGAATCGTATCTGCACATTGCGCTATCTCTTCTACGGGCAGGTTTGGTCCCCACATTTCTACTTCTTCACCAACTTGAATGCCATTAGAATTATCACCAATATTCACACTGATCATATCCATAGACACGGTGCCGACTATACCGTAACGCTGGTTACCAATAACCACCGGAGTGCCAATTTTAGCGTGTCTGGGATAACCGTCTCCATAGCCAACACCAATAACGGCAAGATAGGTGTCCTGTTCACATTGCCAACGTCCGCCATAACCTACCGCCTGATGTGCTCTCACCCGCTTGATGGCAATAACTTTAGTAGTCAAGCGCATGACGGGCTTTAATCCATGTTGCTGGCCAACACGCGCAAGCATAGGTGAAACGCCATAAAGCATTAGGCCCGGACGGATCCAGTCGCCATGAGATTCAGGCCAACCTATGATCCCCGCGGAGTTTGCCAAACACAATGGTGCGTGACTTTGACCAACCAAAGACTTAAATAACACTTGTTGTACTTCGGTTTTATTGTCTTTGATATCATCGGCACAAGCAAAGTGTGTCATTAAGTGGATTTTATCAGCAACATTTTTTGAGCGCTTAAGGCGAGCATAAAACGCTTCAAACTCTTCAGGCTCAACGCCGAGACGATGCATACCGGTATCTACTTTTAGCCACACTGTGAGCGGCGCATCTAAATTAGCACGCTCAATGGCTTCAAGCTGAGAAATATCATGCACTATGGTTTGCAAATTATTGGCAAGTAAAATAGGTAAATCAGAAGGATGAAAAAAACCTTCTAACAAGACAATTGGTTTAGTGATGCCACCTGTTCTAAGCGCGAGCGCTTCATCAACTCTCGCCACAGCGAATGCATCCGCATCTTGCAAATGCTGAGCTATTTTAACCAAACCATGACCATAAGCGTTGGCCTTAAGTACCGCCATAATCTTACTTTTTGGCGCCAGTTTTTGTGTTAGCTGTAGGTTTTCTCTCAGCGCGGTTAAATCGATTTCAGCACTTGCTAGTCGCATTTCACTACTCAATTGACAGTTAATATTCGTCGTCCATTGCTGGACCCGCATAGTTATCGAATCGAGAGTATTGACCTTGGAAGGTTAACCTAACCTTACCGATCGGACCGTTACGTTGCTTACCTATGATGATTTCGGCCGTGCCTTTGTCTAGGCTATCGTCGTTGTAAACTTCATCACGATAAATAAACATGATTAAGTCGGCATCCTGCTCGATAGAGCCTGATTCACGTAAGTCGGAGTTTACTGGGCGTTTATCTGCACGTTGTTCTAGCGTACGGTTAAGCTGAGAAAGCGCGATAACTGGACACTGCAGCTCTTTGGCTAGTGCCTTTAATGAACGAGAAATTTCAGCAATCTCAAGCGTACGGTTGTCCGAAAGGCTCGGTACGCGCATGAGCTGCAAGTAGTCCACCATGATCATGCTGATCCCACCGTGATCGCGCGCAATTCGTCTCGCGCGTGAACGCACATCTGTTGGCGTAAGACCGGATGCATCATCTATGTACATCTTGCCCTTTTCCATCAGTAAGCCCATGGTGGATGACAAACGTGCCCAATCGTCATCATCTAATTGACCGGTACGTACCTTGGTTTGGTTGATACGGCCGAGTGAAGCGAGCATCCTCATCATGATCTGTTCTGAAGGCATCTCTAGCGAGTAGATCAGTACTGGCTTATCTTGCGTCATCGCGGCATGCTCAGCCAAGTTCATCGCAAATGTGGTTTTACCCATCGACGGACGCGCTGCAACAATGATCAAATCAGAAGGCTGTAGTCCTGCTGTCATCTTGTCTAAGTCGCCGTAGCCTGTACTTACCCCGGTAACACCATCTTGTGGAGATTGGTAAAGTTCTTCAATTTTATCAACGGTTTTCTCTAGGATGCTGTGAATACTCTGCGGACCTTCAGTGCTTTTAGTGCGCTGCTCAGCAATCTTAAATACCTTGCTCTCAGCTAAATCTAACAGCTCATGGCTATCTCGTCCCTCAGGATTAAAGCCAGCCTCTGCTATTTCATTCGCCACACCAATCATTTCGCGAACAACCGCACGCTCACGGACGATACTCGCGTATGCATCAATGTTTGCAGCACTTGGCGTGTTTTTAGCAATCTCAGCAAGATAGGAGAAACCACCTATGGTTTCTAACTGATTGTTCTTTTCTAGATTCTCAGAAATCGTGATTAAGTCGATAGGTTGACTAAGCTCTACCAGCTTTTCCATTGCTTCAAAAATCAGCTTATGGGTTCTGGTATAAAAGTCATGAGACACCACCAATTCCGCAACACGGTCAAAGGCTTCATTATCTAGCATCAAGCCACCGAGCACAGATTGCTCAGCTTCAATTGAGTGCGGTGGAACTTTTAAGGTATCGACTTGTATATCTGGTTTAGCCATATCACAACATTGAGAAATTGAAGGCCCTCTATTGTATCTGGTCTACCCATAAGTGCAAATAACAAAAGGCCAGAGTTTGGGGGAAACTCTGGCCTTTTGTTGTTCTTACTGCTCTATTGCTTCACTAGTTACGCTTTAGCTCAATATTGCCGCTAACGGTATCAATTTCTACATCTGCATTACCACCGTTAAGCACAAACTCAAGTGAACGAGCTGGGCCATATTTGGCTTTTTTAACTTGCTCTGAACTTAGCTCATTGGTGATATGACCACCAGAATGCGCGTTGATTTCAAACCTTGCCGATACATCTGCAGGGAAATAAAGCTCAATATCGCCACTAACGCTGTCCATATTTATATTGGCGTTATCCAGTAACTTTGCCGCATATACTGCAATTTCGCCGTTAACGGTAGATAAGCGCAAGTCTTTTAACTCTGCCATCTTTAACTCGACTTCGCCGTTGACGTTTTCCAAGCGCAGCTCGGTTGCAGTGGTTTGCGTTTTAATTTCGCCATTAACGGCGTTAAACCTTAGTTTACCGCTCGAAGCGATATCTTCAATGTCCCCATTGACGGTTTCAAACTGAATATTGCCATCTAAGTCACGACTATCGATATCACCATTTACCGTTTCTAATGCAATTTTGCCGCTGATTTTACTCGCTTTAATATTACCGTTGACTGTTTTGATACGGGCGCCCGCCGTTAAATCAGCAGCCTCAACGTCAACCACCACCCCTTCAAAATTCAATTCACTGCTACGAGGCATGTAAATGGTGAGTTTAGAGCCATCACCCCCGCCCCAACTTTTATAGCGTCTTGGCATCTTCACGATAAACTCGGTTACCTCACCAGAGGTTTCAAGTTTATAACCCTCAGCTTTATCGTCTAACTCGCCTGTCACTTTAAAAACGTTTTTATCCCATGTTTTTATCGTTACGTCACCGCGCTGATTCTCGATGACAACTTTACCATTTGCAGGAACCGACAGTTCTTTATCGATAGATTCTCCGGCGAACACTATCGCAGGTAGCGCCGCTAGGCTAATAATTAATGCTTTCATCCTAATTCTCCTAAATTTGTTGCCAACGAGGTTGGTGAACCTTATTGATTAAGTCGAGTTGCTGCTGATAAACCTGAGCTAACATTTTTAACAGCGCAGCGTTCTCAGGATCTTGCTTTAAAGACAGCTTAATCGCTTGTTCCGCCTGCTCGAGCTCTTGCAATTGTGTCTGCCAATCAGAAGTCAGCGCTGGCTGCGTTTCATATTGAACCAGTAAAGACTGCTTTTGCCGCTCAAAAAAAGCGCTAATATTAGCCAGTGAGTCTTGCTTGGGCTGATTCATAATGACTTGCCAAGCGAGTAAGCCCGCAATAGTACACGCAGCAATACCAGATAACTTTTGCCAATTATTTTGCTTTGGCGACTGCATCGGTTGTGCTTGATTGATTGCACGCTCAACGCCTTGCCATAAGTCACGTTGTGGCTTTGGCTGCGACTGTTCGTCATTCAGTGCGGTATGCATAAATTCATCAAAAGATGGTTTAGTCATTGTTGTACCACTCCTGTAATAAGTTACGTGCTCGGTGATATTGCGATTTACTCGACCCTACGGCCATGTTTAACATATTGGCAATTTCCTCGTGGCGATACCCTTCGACAGCATGTAATACGAAGACCAACCTGGCACGTTCCGGCAATCTGACAATGAGTTTATCTAGGCCATTTAGCTCTCCTAGCTGCTCAGCTCCTTGCTCATCCAGTCCGGATTGTTCAAAGCTTACGACCTTTTGTAACCAGTTTTTTTGCTTTCTAAGGTAGCTGATAGCAATATTACTGGTCACACTATGTAGCCAAGTCGTAAATTGTGATTGCCCTTTAAATTGGTCTATCTTTTGCCACAATTGCACAAAAACTTCCTGACATGCATCTTCTGCATGAGCGGGCTCAGCGAGCAATCTAAGACATAATGCATATACGCGACGGTGATGTTGCTCAAATAGTTCGCGAAATGCACCTTGATCCCCTTGCTGGCACCTAGCCACTAGCGCATCGGTTTGTTCTTGTGTAAATGCCTCTTTGGCATTAATTATCATGCGTCTGTTCCTTTGGGTTGATTCCTTCATCTTCGCATATCGAATGGAACAAACAAAGTCACCAACGCTCAATTGCCAATTTCTACTTTTTTATAAAGTACTTATTTAGACGCAGATAAAATCAGAAATGGTTTAAAAGGGTTGGAAAAAATTTTACTTTTTTATTTAGCAGCAAAAAGTGGAACCTGACGCTCCACTCAGGAAAGTTACTCAGCGCTGTTAGCCTCGCTCTCGTCGGCAACTTGGTAAGGTTTATAGTGCCAGCCCTTAAAGACTAATTTCGGCTTTTGTCCCGGCAGCTGTACGCCAATGCCTGCATTTTTTAATGCTTGATCAAAGTGGATCCCTGTACCACCGGTACCAGTAATCGATGCCCCTCGAACTGTACCGTACAATTGCCCACTGCCGTTCAACAGAATAGAAGTTAACGGTGAATAAATAGCAGCATATAGTGACGATGCGCCGCTAAATACAAAACCCTCGGGACCATCAAATGAAGAGTACACGCTAAACACGGGCAGTTTGCTGTTCTTGGTTAAGCCTTCTTGCTCAGCAATAACCTTAGCACTTGCACCAATAGAAACTTTGCCAGTAGTGAACACGGTCAGAGAACTTTCTTTTTCTATCCAGATATGGGTGTCACCAGTTAATGTGAGGTCACCATCAATCAACCAAATCACATCGCCACCTGAGATCTTGATTTTGCCATCAGATCCTAACTTCAACCCTTTAAATGGAAACGCGAGCTGAGTTTTTTCTGTCGCTGTGCCGAGGTTTTGATCCACTCCTTGGAATAAATAAATGGTGTGCTCTTTGGCAACATACACGCTCGATCCATTACGCTCATACACTGCCTGTTTTGGTTTAAAATGTAAGATTTGTTGCGCGCCTACATTGAGAGGAGTAAATCGATTACGAGGATCGATAATGCTATCCATATTAAAGGGTAACGCCAAAGGATCACACTCTTTATTAGGCTTTACAGGGTCGTAGTCGGGAGAATCAGGATCGTACACCTTTACCGGCTCAACCACTAAATCAGCGACTCTAAATTTAGCATCGGAGTAATGCACACCATCTTGAACTTGCAAGCCAGTATCTTTAAATTGACCACTGCCAGTATATTGAATATCGAACGCATCGCCATTTTGGTTGATGATCTCAGCGCCCCACTCCATTTTCGCGTCACCCATGGCGCGCACATAACCTTGGATCTTACCGCCTCTATGGGTAAAAAAGCCGCGGCTGTAGACATTACCTTCTACTCGAATACCACTTGATGACGGCGAAATATCTACCCCAGTATTTGATCTAACGTCACCCAAAATCGGTGAAGAACCTTTTAAATAAATCACACCAGATGCTTCAACATCGCCTTTAATCGGAGAGTGACCTGATAGCACCACATCTGCATCGCCCACCACAGTGTGTACATCACCATCATGGCTTTTTGTTTCTTCGTAAGTGCCTTTCGATGAGTCATAGCTGTCAACAGAGCCACTACCAGATAGGTTCACACCTTTACAACCAGTAACCGCATTTTGGAATATGGACTCTTTCGCTGCTGGCTGTAACTCGAAGCGCGCAACTAGCCGATGGTTCGCGTGCTCACCATGACGCTGACCTAAGCTTTCAATTTCAAACTCATTGCCATTGGCATTAACCGAGATCTGATATTGCGAATCAGAGATCGTTCCACTACCGGTTTTACTAATACCATTTATCAGCGCATTGACATCTTGTGGATTACCACTTAACGCCGCATCCAGCTTTTGACGATATTCTCTGATCCCTTGTTCAGCCACTAATCTTGCATTAATGTCTTTTTGGAAGTTACCACTTAATCTTTCTTGTACAACACCTTCCTTGAGGGAAGCGAATACCACAACGCTAGCCATGCCGCCAAGCAGCATCACTTTAACCAGTGTAAAACCTTGTTGTTGTTTCATTGTATTAGCTACCTAATCCAGCGTAAAAATTCATCTGTATGCCTGTACCGTATTGTGTCGGAAAACTACTACCTTGTATTGTGACTGTAATTAACTGACCACTGGCATCGATTGCAAACGCGAGTCCAGTTACCCCTTTCAAAAGATTGATATCGCCAGTGCCGCGATCGCACACTAAATACCCATCTTGTAAAAAATAGCGCTCAGTGTAGTCAACCGTGGGGACACTGCCATCACAAGCGGGCACCCCAGCCAATTGCCGGACCGTAATATCGGTCGCCGTCACAGTAGGGATTTCCTGAGTTTGCTTGATGCTGCGCATCATCACTCGATTGGTATAGCGAACAATCTCTTGCGATGTTGCCAGCTGTTGGCTTGTCGTCACCGTTTCTTTTATCGATGTGTATGACGTTGCAATCCCCATAACCAATACCAACCCAACAACCATAGCAACCATAAGTTCCAGTAAGGTATACCCATTTATCTGTTTCATGAGCCCCCCCCCAGGTGGTGGAGAGCAAGTATCCTCAACATTTGGGTAACTGGTAGTCAAAGAGATTTGGTTTTCAGCGAGCTTTTTTACCCGCTTATCTTCCCAACTCACCGTAAGCTGCATGTTATTGCTATAGGTCGCAGGCAGCGCTAACGTAAAGCGACTATCCGCAGGATGCAGCTGTTGAATAAGTGGATTAGCGAGTGTCATATCATTGTTGTTATGTTGTAATTCACATAACAAGGGCCATATCCTCTCAATTGCATTTTGACCATGAATTAACGCCATCGTGTATTGAAAGCTATTGGAGGCAAACTGTAATGACTTAAGCTGCGTAGCAGCAAGACCAAGCAACATTAGCCCAGCCACCAACATCGACACCACGACCTCAATGAGAGAAAACCCCTTACTTAACTGCAATTTTGTTCCGCCTCAGCTAACCAACTTTGACCACTGACCAGCACACATAAACGATAATCCTGGGTATCGGTAATGTTGTCGGTGATCAATATATTGTTTGTTGCCAGCACTTCGCCACTTTCACGCACAACTTGGTCAGCAAGTGCCACTTCTATCGAGCTATGCTTAATAGAAAACCGCCCCACTTCGGTCAATTGACCATTCTCATTGGTTTTCACAACCCAGTCACTGTCCTCAACGACCAGTGATACCTGTTGCTCACGTCGAACCGCTTCACTGCGGGCCAAGCGATATACCGCCTGCAGTTGATTAGCATGTGTCGTAAGTCTGTCTTGCTGAATTTGCTTTATAAAACTTGGCGCAGCTATCGAAGCTAAAATTGCAAGTATTGCCATGGCAATAAGCAGCTCAAGCAAGGTAAACCCTAAATGTCTATTGCCAGCAATCATTGTTCTTCGGTCCTTGTTCACCAAGATGGTTGATACTTAGCACACCACATTTATCAGTCGCTTGTGCTTTTCCCACTATTGGCGTGGCTGTAAATTGATATCCCAAATTACGGTACTGCCCAACTGCGCCATTTGGTTTATCAGTGGGAATATATTTAAACGTGTAGAATTTAGATTCAGGCAGATCTGTAAGTAAACTCGCATCAGGGTAGCCACTATTACGGCTGTATATGCGTTCAATCACCCCCGCCATTTCCAACATTTGCTGCTGTGCTTGCGAACGACGTCCATCCAGAACGTATTCCACATATGACGGATATGCCACGCTGGCTGTGATCGCCACTATTGCAACGGCAATTAATAGCTCCGTAAGCGTAAAACCTTTATTTACAGACATTTAATTATTCCACCACTAAATTGATAGCGCTGTCATTTTATTCCACTGTATGACAGACAAAAGACAAAGAAAAGGACTAACCTATAATATGTAAACATAACATGGAGCGAAAGTTTCTAAAAAGGAAACTTATTACACCACATTACAGCAGTATTGCCTTTTGATATAAGGCAAACTTTGAGCGAGAGGATCATCCATGTCACACCTTAAATTGGTATGAATAAGATTATTATTATGATTTTCTTCGAGGGGTTACTTAATTCAACCTAAAAGTTGGATACCAACAAAACCAATAGTATTAAGAATATCTGTTAACTAGGTTTTTACTATCCGAAACTCGGGATCATTTAGGTAAATTAAGTGAATAAAAAGCCGTGTATAAAAATACACGGCTTTTTTAAGCTCAATTAAAAATTAAGCTTCAGCAATTACGATTACTTTGATCGTAGCTGTAACGTCAGAGTGTACTTGGATAGCTACGTCGAACTCGCCAGTCTCACGGATAGTACCTAGAGGTAGACGAACTTCTGACTTAGAAACCTCAACACCTACTGCAGAGATAGCATCAGCAATATCGCGAGTACCGATAGAACCGAATAGCTTACCTTCGTCACCCGCTTTAGAAACTAGAGTTACTTCAGCTAGTGCTTCTAGTTTTTCAGCGCGTGCCTGTGCAGCAACTAGCTCTTCAGCGATTTTCGCTTCAAGCTCAGCGCGACGTGCTTCGAAAGTTTCAATGTTAGATTTAGTTGCAGGAACTGCTTTACCCTTAGGGAATAAGAAGTTACGTGCGAAGCCAGATTTAACATTAACCTGATCACCTAGGCTACCTAGGTTTGCAATTTTGTCTAGTAGAATAACTTGCATGTCTCTACACCTTTTAAAAACTAGTAATCAGCTGCTTACTTGTGTAAGTCAGTGTATGGAAGAAGGGCTAGGTAGCGAGCACGCTTGATAGCAGTTGCTAGCTGACGCTGGTATTTAGCGCTAGTACCTGTGATACGGCTAGGTACGATTTTGCCACTTTCTGTTACGTAGTTTCTAAGAGTAGCCAGATCTTTGTAATCAATTTGTTGTACGCCTTCCGCTTTAAAACGGCAGAACTTACGACGTCTGAAATAACGTGCCATGAGTAATTTCCTCAATTAATTCTTTCAATATGTTGTGCGTGCAATACCAGCTGACTCAAGCCATTTCGGCTCTCGTGGCGATTTATAAAACCGCGAACTTGTAATGCTTGCCCAACGTATAAATGCTCAGTTTGGTTTCGGAACTGTTCTCCACTGGCAACCACTTGAATACGCACGTAGGCATTTCGAGTAAGGTCAGCCTCTAATTGCATTGATTTGTGCTCAAGTACAAATATGCAATGTGGGATCCCAGCTGGGCTTTGACTAAATTTAGGTGTTTTACAAATCACGCCCGAAAGCAGATATTGATTGGTATACAGGTCAACCTGATTACTCACCATTACCTCGAAAGGTTAGTCAAATCCGAAATCAACAACGATTAAGCAGAAGCTGCTTCTTTTTTCTCTTCTTTTGCAAGAGGAGACGCTTCAGTTACCGCGTTTTTAGTACGCATAACTAGGTTACGAAGCACTGCATCGTTGTAGCGGAAAGAAGTTTCAAGCTCGTTGATTACTTCAGTTGGTGCTTCAACGTTCAAAAGAACATAGTGTGCTTTGTGAAGCTTTTCGATTGGGTAAGCCAGTTGACGACGACCCCAGTCTTCTAGACGGTGAATAGTACCGCCAGCTTCAGTGATAGCACCAGTATAACGCTCGATCATACCAGGTACTTGCTCACTTTGGTCTGGGTGAACCATGAATACGATTTCGTAATGACGCATGGATATTCCTTACGGTTAGTATAGCCTTGTCCCGTTTCGGCCAGTCGGGGTAAGGCAAGGAACGATAATAGTAAGGCCGAAAGAGCGCGTATTTTACGCGTAGCATTAAAATTAAGCAATCAGTTTGTTATGAAAAATTGGTGGAATAAAGCTATATCTGCAAGGGGTTTTTAGAATGATTGAAAAATAAGAATATTTAGGAGAGTTGGAGCGGCACACGAGGTTCGAACTCGTGACCTCGACCTTGGCAAGGTCGCGCTCTACCAGCTGAGCTAGTGCCGCATTCCATAGTTAGCTCGTTATGTTGTCGGTAATAAAGGCAAGGTCGCGTTGATTACCTACTGCAGCTGAGCTAGTGCCGCATCACAATCTTTAGCTCTGAATTTGTCGGTAACTACGCTAGGTCGCGTCCTTACCTGTAGCAGCGGAGCTAGTGCCGCATCACATTTTTTAGTTTATACACCTAAAGTAAGTGTTTGGAGCGGCACACGAGGTTCGAACTCGTGACCTCGACCTTGGCAAGGTCGCGCTCTACCAGCTGAGCTAGTGCCGCATTCCATAGTTAGCTCGTTATGTTGTCGGTAATTACGCAAGGTCGCGTCCTTACCTGAAGCAGCTGAGCTAGTGCTGCATCACATTTTTTAGTTTATTCACCTAAAACAAGTGTTTGGAGCGGCACACGAGGTTCGAACTCGTGACCTCGACCTTGGCAAGGTCGCGCTCTACCAGCTGAGCTAGTGCCGCATTCCGATGTAGCCCTTAATTTTCCGCTGGGCGCAACCTAAAGGTCGCGTCTAACGTTTTAGCAGCTGAGCTAGTGCCGCATCACATCATATTCTTTATTTTTCCAGTCGAATACAAACTGAGAAGCTTGGAGCGGCACACGAGGTTCGAACTCGTGACCTCGACCTTGGCAAGGTCGCGCTCTACCAGCTGAGCTAGTGCCGCATTCCGATGTAGCTCTTAATTTTCCGCTGGGCGCAACCTAAAGGTCGCGTCTAACGTTTTAGCAGCTGAGCTAGTGCCGCATCACATCATATTCTTTATTTTTCCAGTCGAATACAAACTGAGAAGTTTGGAGCGGCACACGAGGTTCGAACTCGTGACCTCGACCTTGGCAAGGTCGCGCTCTACCAGCTGAGCTAGTGCCGCATTCCATAGTTAGCTCATTGTGTTGTCGATAATTACGCAAGGTCGCGTTGATTACCTATAGCAGCTGAGCTAGTGCTGCATCACAATATTTAGCTCTGAATTTGTCGGTAACTACGCTAGGTCGCGTCCTTACCTGTAGCAGCTGAGCTAGTGCTGCATCACATTTTTTAGTTTATACACCTAAAGCAAGTGTTTGGAGCGGCACACGAGGTTCGAACTCGTGACCTCGACCTTGGCAAGGTCGCGCTCTACCAGCTGAGCTAGTGCCGCATTCCGATATAGCTCTTAATTTTCCGCTGGGCGCAACCTAAAGGTCGCGTCTAACGTTTTAGCAGCTGAGCTAGTGCTGCATCACAATATTTAGCTCTGGATTTGTCGGTAACTACACTAAGTCGCGTTCTTACCTGTAGCCCTGAGCTTGTACTGCTTTATTTATGCTCAAGAAACCCCGCAAGGCTTGTCATCTCAAGCGGGGCAGGATTCTACAAGATAAAATTTGCTTTGCAAGTGTTTTTTAAACTTTGAAGAATTTTTCTTGATAAACTTTCAGCTCCATGATGGAGTCTTTGATATCATCCAGTGCTAAATGAGAGCTTTTTTTCTTTATTTCACCCAATAGCTCTGGCTTCCAGCGTCTCGCAAGTTCTTTTATCGTACTGACATCCAAATTACGATAGTGGAAATAAGCTTCTAGCTCTGGCATGTATTTGTTGAGGAATCTACGGTCTTGACCAATAGAGTTACCACACATTGGAGAAGCACCTGGCGGCACCCACTCTTTAAGGAAATCTAGTGTTTGCTTAACTGCATCTGCTTCCGTGAACTGACTCGCTTTACAGCGAGCAGTTAGACCTGAGCGACCATGTTGATTGGTGCACCACTCATCCATATTGTCCAACAGCTCATCACTTTGATGAATTGCCACTACTGGACCTTCAGCTAAAACATTGAGATCACCGTCTGTGATCACCGTCGCGATTTCTAAGATTTTATCTGTTTTCGGTTCTAGCCCCGTCATCTCTAGATCGAGCCAGATCAAGTTTGATTCATGAAAAGTCATACTTTACCTTAGCGGTACTTTCCTTTAGATCCAATGCAATTAGATATATCATATTAGTTTAAACACTCGACCTAAAGCTTTTTTTACCATGCGCGGCGTTTTATTGATTTATAGCCTAAATTTGAACGCTCTGCACGCCTAAGCTTAAACAGATTATAAACATGGCAAAGAAAAAGAAACTCAGTAAGGGCCAATCCCGTCGGATTAAAGCCAATCATCAGAAGCGAATCGATAAAGCGAAAGAGACAGAAGTATCTGATGTTTCATGGCAAAACGACAACTTAGGGCCAACAGAAGCTGCAGTGGTGATCAGCCGCTTCGGCCAACATGCGGATATAGAAACCACAGACCAAGAGGTTTTGCGTTGCAATATCCGTCGTACCGTAACAAGCTTAGTTTGCGGTGATGAAGTCATTTTTCGTCGTGCCAAGGTCAGTGATGGTGACTTAGCCGGCGTAATTGAGGCTGTACATGAAAGGCGCACACAACTCACTCGTCCAGATTTTTATGACGGTGTGAAAGTTGTTGCTGCAAATATTGACCAAATATTGATGGTGTCGGCCGTTGTGCCTGAATTTACCCCTCAAATCATCGATCGCTATTTAGTCGCTTGTGAGGATATGGGGATAGAGCCGATTTTATTACTAAATAAAATTGATTTGCTTGACCAAGAAAGCCTCGAATATATTGATGAAGTCTTAGATATATATCGTGAGCTTGGCTATCGCGTACTGTTAGTCAGTACAAAATCAGGCGAAGGCATTGACGAGTTAAAACACATGCTTGAGGACAAAAATAACATTTTTGTTGGACAATCAGGGGTTGGCAAATCAACGTTGGTCAATACGGTACTACCCAATGCAGATATTCTCACCAAAGAAGTCTCCGAAAATAGCGGCTTAGGGCAACATACAACCACAGTATCGCGCTTACACCACTTGCCGTCCGGTGGAAACCTGATCGACAGCCCAGGGATCCGTGAGTTCGGCCTATGGCACTTAGACGTGGAACGCGTCACTTGGTGCTTTAAAGAATTTAGGGAGTTTATTGGCGGTTGCCGCTTTAGAGACTGTAAACACCTGAACGATCCGGGATGTTTACTTCGTGAAGCCGTAGATGAAGGTAAAATCAGCGAATTACGTTTTGAAAGTTACCATCGTATTTTAGAGTCTATGGCTGATGGCCGCGCAGGTGCGCGCGCGCCGAGAGTCTGATAATATTTGCTAAATTGGCTCAATGACTTGAGCCCGATAGCCACTTCGCAATACAAAAAAGCGAAAGTGACAAGACTAATAATTAGGAACTGTTAAAAGTGAATTTGGATAAACTAAAAATTGCCATGCAATATGCATTACCTAAACATGCGGTTTCTCGTTTGGTTGGTAAGCTTGCCGCAGCAGAAGCTGGCGCCTTAACCACAAAGCTAATTAAGCTGTTTATCAAACAATATAAAATCGACATGAGCGAGGCATTGCACGAAGATCCAGCTCACTATAAAACCTTTAACGAGTTTTTTACCCGTCCGCTGAAGCCGGGGATCCGTCCTTTGGCAGAAGATAGCGATATCCTTGCCCACCCAGTTGATGGTGCAATCAGCCAACTTGGTGATGTCGTCGATGGTCAAATTATCCAAGCTAAGGGCCATAACTACAGCTTACAGACGCTGCTAGGTGGTAAAGAAGAAGACGTTGCGCCTTATGTTGGTGGTAAGTTTGCAACGATTTATCTAGCGCCGAAGGATTATCACCGTATCCACATGCCGGTTGATGGCACACTTCGTAAAATGATTTATGTACCAGGCGACTTATTCTCAGTAAATCCACTTACTGCGCAAAATGTGCCTAATTTATTTGCTCGTAACGAGCGAGTTGTTGCTATTTTTGACACTGAGATTGGTCCGCTTTCTATGGTATTGGTTGGTGCAACTATCGTCGCTAGCATTGAGACGATTTGGGCCGGTACAGTGACACCACCAGCCGGAAGAGATGTCTTTACTTGGACATATCCAGCAGAAGGTGACAACGCGATAATGCTGAAAAAAGGCGAAGAGATGGGTCGCTTTAAGCTTGGTTCTACCGTGATCTTAGCGTGGGGGGCAAATAAGGCTGAGTTCTTAGATGGCCAAAACCCAGAGACTGTCACACGCATGGGTACATCTTTCGCAAAAATAGCAGAGTAAATTACTTTTATACCAATTTACTTAATTAAGTGACCTATTTTGAGGCAAGAAAATCTTGTCGATAACAAGGCAAAAATTTTGCTATTTAGTTTGTTCTAAATAAGAAATTTTCAACGCCGTTAGCGTCAGATTTACTCCTTCAAATTGAGCAAGTATTAAGACTAATTGGTATTAGTGGCTTGAAACTACTTCAAGCCACAACATTCACATTCGGGGTTTTTACTGAGCCTATACTGCTTTTGCTGCAAGCTCATACCATCTAGCGTACAAAATACACTTCTTTGATGATGTCCAAGTAGTACATTTATCGTCAATAAAGCTTGCTGCGCGCCGATCACCCCCAGTAATGGGCTAATGACGCCAAAGTTGTCACAATTCTCCACTGATGTTTGCGAACCCTCAGGGAAAACGCAAGCATAACAAGGTGACTCAGCCCTAAAATCAAAACACATGAGTTGGCCTTGCGTGGCAATCGCGGCTCCTGCTATCAACACCTTGCTCGCTTGATAACAATACCGATTGAGCAAATAACGGGTAGTAAAGTTATCGCTACAATCCAGGACAACATCTGCATCACGGAGCAACTCGGCGACGTTCTTATCAGTCAATCTCGCATTCATTGGTACTAATGTGATCTCGTTATTGAGACTTGCCAGCACCTTTGCTGCTGCTTTGGATTTTTGCTGACCAAGGTGGTTCACCTTATACAGAATTTGCCTTTGTAAGTTAGACAATTCCACGTCGTCGTCATCAACAAAAGTAAGCTTACCAATGCCACTCGCCGCTAAGTAAAACAACGCTGGGCTTCCCAGCCCACCGCAGCCAACCACAGCCACATGCGCCTGCTTCAATGCGAGTTGGCCTTGCTCCCCGACCTCTTTTAACAGCAAATGGCGACTATACCTTAGCCGCTCTTTGTCATTGAGTTCAGTCATGCCGCGCCATAGCTTGCTTTAATTCAAGTACAGCTTGCTGTGGGTCTTGGGCTTCAGTGATGGCTCTTACAACCGCAATACTAGATACGCCAGTTGCAGCCACTTCCTGTGCTCGGCTAAGATCAATGCCACCAATAGCGACTGTTGGATAGCTACTCTGCATCAAAGGTACAAAGTGCATCAGCTTTTCCAACCCCTGGATTTGGCCGGTCATGTCTTTGGTCGTGGTTGGGTAGATAGCACCAAAAGCCAAATAACTTGGGCGATAGTTATGTGCCCGGAGCATTTCATAAAAACCATGGGTCGAAATACCTAAGCGCAGCCCTGCCTCTTGGATGGCAACAAGATTAGCTTTATCGATATCCTCTTGGCCCAAATGAATTCCATAAGCGCCGTGTTTAATCGCTAACTGCCAGTAGTCGTTAATAAACACCTTCGCATCGTATTTTTGTCCAAGTGCAATGGCGGTTTGTATTTCAGCTTCAAGGTTAGCTTGCTCTGGATCTTTAATTCTCAGCTGCACCGTATCAACACCTAAAGCAAGACATTTTTCCACCCAATCAGTGCTGTCCACCACGGCATAAAGCCCAATAGGGTCGTCAATGTTGGCAAAGCCTGCAGCAAAATTAAATTCCTCAGGTAATGCAAACTCTAGTTCATCAGCAAGCCAAGAGCCCGCTTCTATCACTTGCGGGTAATCATTGAGATCAACTGGAAAACTCGTATGCGCAACAGGGCCCACACCTTCACCATAACGTATCGCCGCTTTTAGTCCTGCATTGATGTATGCTTTAGCGAGAATAAAAGCATCTTTAAATGGGTACTCCTTGGCCATACATGCCGCGATCACTGACGATAAACTACACCCAGTACCATGGCTATGCGGTGTTTGAATTTTCTCATTGCCAAGCCAATACTCGGTATCACCCGCCAAGCCATAATCAATGCAGTAGCCTTTTGGGTAATCCCAATGACCGCCTTTAATGATCACCGACTTTGCACCGAATTCACGCAATTTGGCAGCAGCCTCTTTTACCGCTTCAGGACCTATCAAATACACGCCTGTCAGCAGCTGAGTTTCGTGTGTATTGGGTGTAATGATATCCACCAGCGGTAATAAATGGGTTTTTAACGCATCCACCGTGTCTTCTTCGGTTAATGAATCCCCGCTCGTCGCGATGGCTACTGGGTCATAAACCACAAGCGGCGGCTTTTCCCATGTTGCTTTATAATGCTCGAGGTGTTCAGCGATCAGTTGGATCTGCTGAACATTGGCGAGCATGCCAATCTTTATCACCGTTGCAGGCATATCTTGCGAAAGCGCCGTCAGCTGAGATTCGATAACCGTGGTCGAAACCGGGTTTAACGCTTCCACCCCTAAACTATTTTGCGCCGTCAACGCAGTTACTACGGTACAACAATGAACATTAAAGCTCTGCGTTGCTTTGATATCCGCTTGAATACCAGCGCCACCGCCAGAATCAGAACCCGCAATACTCCAAACGATATGTGACAAAGAGAACTCCTTATATAGTTATCCGCAATTCAAGTTAGTTTGCGTGCCAAAAAGGCATGCCTAAGGTTGGCGTAGAAGGTGATGCCACCTCTTTTTGTGGCATTGCTTTTGCCAAATAAGACAGACGCCCTGCAACCGTGCTGGCTTCAAACGCTTTTGCCATGGTGATGGGACAACCCGCCCCTGCCACTGCCGAATTCAATAGTACGGCATCATAACCCAGCTCTAGAGCTTGGCAAGCATGAGACGGCAAGCCGAGTCCCGCGTCCACAATCAAGGTTTGATGAGGTAAACGCGTGCGGATGGTTTGCAGGTTATATGGATTTAACAGCCCTTTTCCCGTACCAATTGGCGCGCCCCATGGCATTAAAACCTCACATCCTAGCGCATCTAAACGCTGACATAGCACCAAATCATCGGTGCAATAGGGCAATACTTTAAAACCGTCTTTTAGCAAAATTTCGGTGGCTTCGAGCAGTGCGATTGGATCTGGCTGTAAGTTATATTCATCGCCAATAAGTTCAAGTTTAATCCAATCCGTGGCAAACACTTCCCGGCACATTTGCGCCAGTGTCACGGCTTCTTTTACGCTATGACAGCCAGCTGTGTTTGGTAAGACTCGCAGTCCCATCTCTTTGATAAGCGACCAAAAGTCATCACCCGCCTGCTGAGTTTGCTGGCGTCTCAGCGACACAGTAACAATCTCAGCTCCCGAGGTGGCGATAGCCCCCTGCATTACCTCTGGAGAGGGATAAAGTGCTGAACCAATTAACATGCGGCTAGTAAATTGTTCACCATAAATGGTGAGCTTAGTATCAGTCAAAGACTGCATGTTTATCCCCCTTGAATTGGCGATAAAAGCTCAATCTTATCACCATCGCTTAGTGTCACGCTTGGCAGCTCCGTACGAGAAACAAAAGTACCATTAAGCGCGACGGCAAAAGGCGGTTTGGCACCTCTGGCTTCAATAAATTCCTGAATATTTTGCTCGCGGTTGATATTAATCGTTTCGCCATTAAATTCGACTTTCATAATAACTCCTTAGATAGTGCTTGTTTCACGATAAGCGGTGCCAGCAGATAACCGTGTCTATATAGGCCATTAATACTGATCACATTACCTTGTTGTTCAATTTTGGGGTGATTATCTTTAAACGCAGGTCTAAGCCCTGCTAATAAAGACAATACTCGCGCTTCGGCAAACCCACGATGAACTGAATAAGCAGCAGAGAGTAATTCGAGTGTAGAACGTACCGTTATCTCACCATTATCTTGCGATTCAATTTCCGTCGCACCAATAACAAATTGATGGTCTGGTTTTGGCGCAATGTAAATGGGATATCTGGGGTGCATCAAGCGCACAGGTCGAGTTAAGGTCACTTCTGGGGCATAAATTCTCGCTACTTCGCCACGCACACCACGAAGCCCATTACACGTAGCTTTCGCACCAAGACCGCGACAATCAATCACCCAGTCATACGCTTGACTAAGCTGCGCCTTTTGCGCTTCATCACAATGGACACCGTAGTTAATCTCTACACCTTGCTTCGTCAATGTTGCCACACTACTTTGATAAAACGCCTGATTATCAAGCTGGCCTTCGCAAGGTAAATACAAGCCTTGATGGAACACACCGCCAAGCTCTGGTTCCAATTGCGCGATCCGAGCACCGTTCACCACTTCCGCACTATGATCTTTTAACGGTTTTAAGCGCCGCTGAAAACTCACTAAATCACCACGGTCTTGGCCATGTGCCACAATAAGAGAGCCTTGCTGCTGGAAAAATACCGGGCTTTCCAGTTTCGCCAGTAATTGTGGCCAGAGTTTCATGGACTCCAGCCCCTGCAGCGCCAATGCTTCATCGCATATCACAGATTCAGCCAACGGCGCTAACATGGCCGCCGCGACACTACCTGCTGAGCTCTCCGTACCTTGCTTTGCTTGTTCAAACACGCTGATTTGATAACGCTCAGCGAGCATCAATGCGGCGATGCGCCCAGTTAAGCCAAAACCCAAGATAGCAACACGTGCTTGAGTAGACATAGCTACACTCCTAAAATTAGCCACCCGACGGGCATCAAGGTGGCTATGATGGGATAGATCATATCGCTTTGTGGTAAAGCTCAGAGCCCGATTGCTTAAACTCTTCTGATTTTGCTTTCATCTCGGCTTCAACATCCACCATTTTAATGCTGATCTCTTCGCCTACATTATTAGGATCAATGCCTCGCGCTTCTAACTCTTTTGCATAGTCACGCACATCCTGAGTGATCTTCATCGAGCAGAATTTAGGACCACACATAGAGCAGAAATGAGCGACTTTGCCCGACTCTTGTGGCAAGGTCTCATCGTGATATTCACGAGCACGCTCTGGATCTAGACCGAGATTAAACTGATCGTGCCAGCGGAACTCAAAACGCGCTTTAGATAGCGCATTGTCACGAACTTGAGCACCCGGATGGCCTTTCGCCAGATCCGCTGCATGCGCCGCGATCTTGTAGGTGATCAAGCCTTCTTTTACATCTTCTTTATTCGGTAAGCCTAAATGTTCTTTTGGTGTCACATAGCACAGCATCGCACAGCCATACCACGCAATTTGCGCCGCACCGATCCCTGAAGTGAAGTGATCATAACCCGGAGCGATATCGGTTGTGAGTGGGCCAAGCGTGTAAAACGGTGCTTCATCACAGTGCTTTAGCTGCTCTTCCATATTCTCTTTGATCATATGCATCGGCACGTGTCCAGGGCCTTCAATAAAGACCTGAACATCGTGTTTCCACGCAAGCTTAGTTAACTCACCAAGGGTACGCAGTTCACTAAATTGCGCTTCGTCATTGGCATCGGCAATAGAACCCGGACGTAAGCCATCGCCCAATGAGAAACAAACATCATACTGTTTTAAGATTTCACAGATGTCTTCAAAGTGCGTGTAGAGGAAGTTTTCTTTGTGATGCGCTAAACACCACTTCGCCATAATTGAACCACCGCGAGACACAATACCTGTCACGCGTTTTGCCGTCATCGGCACGTAACGCAGTAGTACTCCCGCGTGGATAGTAAAGTAATCCACGCCTTGCTCAGCTTGCTCAATCAAGGTATCGCGGAAGATCTCCCACGTTAGATCTTCGGCAACGCCATTCACTTTTTCTAGTGCCTGATAGATTGGTACAGTACCGATTGGCACAGGAGAGTTACGTACCACCCACTCGCGGGTTTCATGAATGTAACGCCCTGTAGACAGATCCATTACGGTATCTGCACCCCAACGGGTCGACCATACCATCTTTTCTACTTCTTCTTCGATAGAAGAGGTCACAGATGAGTTACCGATATTGGCATTAACTTTGACTAAGAAGTTACGTCCGATGATCATCGGCTCAGTCTCAGGGTGATTGATATTGTTTGGCAGTACAGCACGACCACGGGCGATTTCATCACGCACAAATTCAGGCGTAATAAACTCAGGAATACTGGCGCCAAACGATTGGCCTTTGTGTTGCTGCGCGAGCAATTCTTCACGCAACTTAGCGCGTCCCATATTCTCACGGATCGCCACATATTCCATTTCAGGCGTCACTATCCCTTGGCGGGCGTAGTGCATTTGCGTGACATTTTTACCCGCCTTAGCACGACGGATTTTAGGTAGGTGTTCAAAGCGAATATGATCAAGCCCTTCATCCGCCATACGCTGCTGAGAAAACTGTGACGTCACCGACTCTAGCATTTCGGTATCATCGCGCTCAACTATCCACTGCTCTCTAAATTTAGGAAGACCAGCACGAACGTCAACCGGTACTTCAGGATCTGTGTATGGACCTGAAGTATCATAAACACGAATGGGATCGTTTGATTCAAATACCGGATTTTCTTCGGTGCCACCTACAAACGAATCACTTAGCGTGATTTCACGCATACCAACGCGTACGCCTGCTTGCTCGCCCTTCACATAAACTTTATGTGAGTTTGGAAAAGGTTGGCCTTTAAGGTTATGGATAAATTCTGCCGCGGCTGCTCGCGCTTCACGACGACTTAGCTTGCTACTATTGTTTGACATGACGTCCCTCTTATTTTCATACAAAGGTGTCTTGTCAGATCTCCAACAGGAGAGAGACGAGGATAGTCCTCGGGTAAGGTGGATAGCAATAAACCACTATTGCTACAGACAAACGCAGCGCGTTTGCTGTCTTGTTCCCTACGCAGGCATTAACCTGATCAGGTCCACGGATCCCGCAAAATGCGATCTCAGCCCGACTATCTGCAACAAATTTGCTGCAAAAATTCAAGGCACTCCGACAAGTAACGAATTAGCGCCAGTCTACTTGCTAACACGAAAGCTCGCAAGCACTGACTCTGGAATTCTTATTTTCAGCTTATTGTTTAATAAAACTAAACTGAGGTTTTCCTTTTAAGGTCAACTTATTAGCATTTACTTCAAGCAAGACACCAATTTGTAATTGGTTAATAAGCTGCGATTCAACCTGAGCGATTTCTTCACCACAGTACTTACGCGTCATGCCTAAGTTTTTAACTTTTAACTGCCCTTCGACAATTTCGCCTTCGCCAAAAAAGCGATTACAACCCGCAAAACCATTGACTTGCAGTGCATCGATAAAACGAATATCAATAGGCTTTTCACCAAGTCCAGCGTCTGATTGTAATTGCGTAATATTTTGGCCATTAATACTCTGTAACTGCCAAGCGGAATACTTAAGCGCTTCCGTGTCTACCTTCCCTGTCGATATACATCCACTAAGCGCCATTATTGCGCCGATTATGCTGATGAATTTCATGGTAAACCATCTATTTTATGCCCTGAGTTTATTATAACGTTTCAAGATACAAAAATAGCAGTAAAATTCTGTAAAAATCACTCAATTGAGTATTTTACCGTCGCCATGTTTACATATCGTAGTATTTAATTAAATAAGTGTGTAATAGCGACAGGTAAAAACGGTCTACCGCGCTCATTCACCGAAGTTCCAGTGACCACAGCATCAAGCATGAGTTTATTGTCATGCGCTCTTATCACTTTTTGCTTAAATGCAAACTTTACTCTGCTTTCACGCTCAAGTGCGACTTCAACATAAAACTCATCGCCTGGACGTAACGAGTCTTTGTAATTCATTTCGCTACGAATAACGACTAAGTTCACTTTTTGCTCTGCAAGCGCTGCAAAATCAACGTTATTCGCCAATAAAAACTCATGCCTTGCATGCTCTAAATAATTAAAATACACACTGTTATTAACTATTCCCTGTAAGTCACACTCATAGTCTCGGACTTTAAAATCAACTTTAAAACTCATATCTGGCCTATTTGTTTAACATTTGCGGGCTAACATATAACACAATTTCACTGTCAACTGGTCTGGCTTTTGTTAAACTGTGCCCAATTAAAAATGGGACAAAGATTAAGCATGAAGTTAAAACTCTCTACGATCACCCTGGCACTGCTGCCATTTTTCTCTCATCAGGTACTTGCCGACGATAACCTAGAAACCATTGTCGTCACCGGCGATTTTCAGAATGAAACTATCCAGACATTAAGTGCAAGCGCTTCGGTGGTGGATGAACTCACTATCGCTAAACGTGGTGCGCAATATTTAGATGAGATACTGGGTGCCACCGCTAACGTTAACTTTACGGCAGGTGCATCTCGTGGTCGCTTTATGCAAATCCGAGGGATCGGCTTACGTTCACAGTTTGTTGATCCTATTTATCCCAGCGTTGGCTTATTAATTGACGGTATTAATTACTCAGGATTAGGCGCAAGTGCGCTGCTTTTTGATACTGAGTCAGTGGTGGTGTATCGCGGCCCTCAAGGCACTAAATTCGGTTCAGATGCTTTAGCAGGAATCGTTGAAGTAAATACCCAAGCCGCTACCACAGCGCCCTCATTAAAAGTGAAGTTAGGCGCAGGTAATTATGGTAGCTACGAAGCAGGCCTTGCGGCGGGCACAGGGTTAAGCGACGACACCGCTGTGCGCGTCAGCCTTTATCAACGAGAGTCTGACGGCTACGTAGATAACCTCTACCTAAACAAACCTACTCAGCAACAAGACGAGCAAGTAGCAAGAGTGAAGCTTAACTCTCAAGTGAGCGATAATTTCGCACTAGAGTTTGCTTATCACCATATTGATACTGAAAACGGGTACGACGGTTTCACCCTAGATAATTCACGTAACAGTGTTGCTGATGACCCGGGCCAAGACAACCTCAGCTCCGATGCGTTTTCACTACGCGGAATTTATACTCGCTCAGACTTATTCAATGTCGAATTTAAAGTATCTGGGCTAGATGCTGATACTTTATATAGCTACGACGAAGATTGGGTATGTAATGACGCAGCTCAGCCAGCGCTATGCGCAGCAGGATTACACCCAGAAGGATACAGCTCAACCGATGCCTACGAGCGTAACCATGAAAATGGCAACATAGAGTTTTTAATCAAAGATAAACAAAATGACTGGGTGGTAGGTGTTTTCGCAAAGCGTAACGATGTTGATTTGACCCGTCATTACACTTGGCTTGAGAACCCATTTACGTCAGCATACACCGTAGAAAGTAAGGCGATTTTTGGTCAATACGTGCATCACCTTTCAGACAAAACTCGCCTAATCGGTGGTCTTCGCGCAGAGCAATATGACGCTGACTATTTAGATAGTAACGGCTTTAGTATCGAAACCGATGATGTAATGTGGGGCGGAAAAGTCGCACTTGAATATCAAGTTGTACCGCGCACTATGATCTACACCAGCCTTACTCGCGGTTACAAAGTCGGCGGTGTAAACGGCGAAGCACTGGCAAAAGCCAAAGATGAAGGTTTAAATATTCCGGCTGAACACCATTACTTTGACCCTGAGTATGTTTGGAACGCTGAGTTTGGTGTAAAAGGTGAGTCTGAAGACAAGCGTCACCTTGTGCGTGTTACCGCGTTTTATATGCAACGCGATGATATCCAGCTAAAACAATGGCAAGTTTCTAACCAGCAATTTGCAGGCTACATCGACAACGCCAGTAAAGGCAGTAACTACGGCCTAGAAGTTGAAGGCAACCTACAATACACGGACCGCCTTGGTTTTAGCTATAGCGCAGGCTATTTAGAGACCGAAATTGAAGACTTTGTGGCTGCCAGTGGCCTAAACCTTGATGGTCGCGACCAAGCACAAGCGCCAAATTATCAATACTCGTTTGCCGTCAATTACGAGTTAATGGATAACCTAGTGGTTGAATTGGGTGTAGAAGGCAAAGACAACTATTACCTCTCGGACAGTCACAACGAGCAAGCGCGCAATCATAACCTGATCAACGCAAGCCTTAGTTACTATGGTGACAACTGGTCATTAACGGCTTGGGGTAGAAACCTAGCAGACGAAGACATTGTAGTACGTGGCTTTAGGTTTGGTAATAATCCATTAGACGGCTGGCAAGACAATACCTATGTACAATACGGCGAGCCGCGCGTTTATGGCCTAAGTTTTACTTACGAACTATAGTACGACCCGTTTATCGCCTACACATAAGGCGATAAACACGTACAAAAAGAAAAAAGGGGGAACGTAAAATTAGAGTAAAACGCTCCCCCTCACCGCAAAAACTCAAAAAGCAATTACCCTTTTAGTTATTCCATGCTTGGGGCACTGGAATACACCAACTCAACCAGATTATTCATCGTTTTTGACTTCTGCATGTAAGCCTTTTCCATATGGGCAAGCTCTTGCAGTTCAAACAAGGTTGTTTCCACCAGTGCTAACCATTTGGTTGTAGTGTCTGGCACCTCGTTACCCTGCCTTGCCGCCTTCTTGAGGGCATCGTAATAAATCGTTAAGTCATGATATTGGCGTAGATAATCCATATTGCTCTCCAACATGTCACTTTATTTCACACTAAAGTAACAAAAGCTTCGAGCAAAAATCTGCGCGAAGAAAATTTTTTTGAATTTATTTGTAAATTAATTAAAAACGCCAAAATCATCATCGCAACACCTCAGTTAAATAATGAGTTACTCATCTCAGGCTTCGCCTAAAAAATCGAGCGAAGATTAATTAAATGCAACAAAATGTTCATTTTTAGACGGACTACTCTTGAAAAAGAAATTTTCTACGATAGACTCGCGTTTACGGTTTAGATACAAAAATGCAACTTGGTTAAGCGAACAATAGAGACAAACAAATAGCATACATCCGGCTACATAGGGACTGATGCTGTTTGTGACGCGAGTGCGACAGGCAAAAAGGATTGAGTTGGTGGGGAAATTTGATAAGCGCTTTACAGGAGACGACCTGCGCCGCATGCGCAAAGTCGCCGGCAAAACCACGCAAGAAATGGCTAACTTGGTCGGCGTGGAGCGTGGCACTTATGAAAACTACGAAAAAGGCGTAAGCAAATTTCCCTACGAATATTTTGAAGTATGGTGCGACGCCTGCGGTATCAACCTTAATCCACTTAGAGAACAAATCCTTGCCTTAAGAGACAAAATTGACGACGCCAAATTGTGGCGCAAGTCGCCAACTCCGCGAAATAACAAACCAAGCAATGAGGATAACGGCTAATGAAAGACGCGCACTTTCATTGCCCCTCATTAAAGTGGCAAATAATAAAGTTACGAATAAGGTCTATTTGCAACACGATGTTTTCAACTTTATTGTTAAGGAGTAAAGTGGAGTGGAAACTAAACACCGCAAAACTTAACTTAGAAAGGACGTCATTATGCGCTTTTTTATAAAAAATATAGCTAACCGGCTCGTAACTTTAACAGCACTTACCCAAAAACAAGCTAACAGGGTATCCTGTGGATCGCTTGGGCCAAAAGTAAAAGACCCAAAAGTCGAAAGTGACTCAGTAGCGCCAAGTAAAAAATCATCACTTAGTGCTGACTCAGTTAATCAGGTGATTGGTGGCACTACAGGAGGACAAGCTGATGACCCTAAAGTTAAAAAATCACATAATAAATTTACAGCTTCCGACCGAGTTTATTTAACTGACGGTAATATTAAGCAAGTTTTTGGCGGAGCTGGGGGAGCTAAAGGTGATGCTCCTAGGGTGCTATTCGCAGATGCAAAAGCTAGTACCTTCAACTTTACAGTCTTAGGTATTGATGAAATTAGAAAAACCATCGGCGGAACCGGTGGCGCAAAAATAGATGAGCCGAAGTTGGAACCATCCGAAAAACCATAGGCCAAAATTACAATCACTATTAGCATCTAAAACTAAGCCACCGAAAGCTGAAAGTTATAGGGCTTACTGTAAGGAAATAAAATGCGAACATCTTGGATCTTTTTACTTATCTGTGCAGCAATTGCAGCTTCACTTTCAGTAATTTATATCCATTTCAATCATTATGCAGATACTGTAATGCTTGCCTGCATTATTATATTTTGCTTTATGGCTAAAAACCATGAAAATATAAAGCACATTGTGGCACTACTGTTAATAATGACAGCTATAGAATATGGTTTAGTGAGTTACGTTGTTTCGTTAAATAGTATGGGACTACCACCTTTTCAAGGCAACCTTTTGATGTTTGGATCCCATTTCCTTGTTGATCTAACAATCCTAATGATAATGAAATATCGCGTTCGATTATCTCTTCGTTATGTTAGACGCACAGCACCTGATAATTGGCGTTCCATATATATGACTCATGCAGACCCTATCCTATATGGCATTTACTTTGCGTTTATTCTAGTTGACCTCGCGGCCTTCGGTGAAAATATTATTCGTAATTTAGAACATTTCGGCGTAGATGAAAGCTTTGCCAAACAATTCTGGAGCTGGGGCTTAATATACTATAACTACGAAATCCTAAAGTCGATTTTACTTTCCTGCGTAGTCACCACCATATTAGCTACCATTTTTGTCGAACGACAGCGCCCTGATACGCCAGATGAGGAATTAGAAAGCGAACCCAAATAGGGCAATAGCTTGTAAAAAATAAAGCCCGCTCCCGCGGGTTTTATTTTTTATTCTACTCAGATATAAAACTAAAACTGCATCCCTTCTTCAAAATCGGACACTTTGACTAAGTTAACGCCCGTCGCCTTCTCCTCAAAAAAGATATCTGCAATTTTTTGATGGACAAAGACATACTTCAGACCACCTGCTTGTTTAAATATCAAGCGCTCTTCTTCTGGGATTTTATCCAAGACTTCACTATCTAAGTGGTATTTATAAACGTCGATTCTCGACATAAAGTATGGATCTGCCAATTCTTCTTTCGTCGCTTTCTCTGTTTTAGACTTTTCTCTATCCCAACAATCCAGCTCTTGCCAAAAGTTCATGCACCAATAGTCTTCGTGATAGTTACCACCATCGTCAATGTACACAGCTGGATATAGCTGCATCCCGACAAAATTAAAAAATTTTAGCCGCTCTCTAATTTGGCTACTAATTATAGGAGTCACCATGTTTAGCATAACGGTTGGGATAGGCCTTTTGATATTTCTTTTGATATCTTCTTGTTTGTAGCTATTTTCAAAGAAAAGAGGCTCTTCTCCCCAAATTAACCGCTCAAATTCAAAGTCTCTATCCGCCGACTTTTGCAAAGCTGTAAGGTGCAATGTTACTTCGCTATACTTTTTTAAAATGATGTAATATTGGTCGTTAAAATCTCTTGCCATTGCACTGCCAGCTATTTATTTAACGTAGTCTAATGACTAACTAAAACTGCATCCCTTCTTCAAAGTCGGATACTTTGACTAAGTTAACGCCTGTCGCCTTCTCTTCAAAAAAGATATCTGCAATTTTTTGATGGACAAAGACATAACCCATATCATCGGGCTCCATTTTAAAAATCAGCCGCTCTTCTTCTGGAATTTTATCTAATACATCACTATCAAGGCTGTACTTGTAGGTCGTTAAGTCATCTGCGTCCGGGTTCACTTTGAGCTTCTTTAATGTTGTCTTTGAAAATTTTGATCTCTTCCTATCTAGGCAATCCAACCTTTCCCAGAAGTTCATGCACCAATATTGCTCGTGATAGTGACCATCATCATCGATATAAACAGCGGGATAAAATTGCATTCCTTTAAAATCAAAAAACTTAAGCTTCTCCCATATATTTCTACTTATGATTGGGATCGTCGTATCGAGCATAACGCTAGATATTGCTCTTTTGACACCTGATTTTAAGTCTTCGTCCTTGTATCCATTTTCGAAAAATAGAGGCTCTTGACCCCAAACTAAACGTTCAAACTCAAAATTTCTATCCGCTGACTTTTGCAATGGCGTTAAGTACAGTGTGCTTTCAGTAATTTGGGGGAGAAAAATAAAATATATTTCATTATAGTTCACTAAAGTTCCTTGTAATATATAGTGCAAACATTACGTCGTGAGTATTTAATTATAGAGCTTTAAAACTGCATCCCCTCTTCAAAGTCAGATACTTTGACTAAGTTAACGCCAGTCGCCTTCTCCTCAAAAAAGATATCTGCAATTTTTTGATGGACAAAGACATAACCCATATCATCGGGCTCCATTTTAAAAATCAGCCGCTCTTCTTCTGGAATTTTATCTAATACATCACTATCAAGGCTGTACTTGTAGGTCGTTAAGTCATCTGCGTCCGGGTTCACTTTGAGCTTCTTTAATGTTGTCTTTGAAAATTTTGATCTCTTCCTATCTAGGCAATCCAACCTTTCCCAGAAGTTCATGCACCAATATTGCTCGTGATAGTGACCATCATCATCGATATAAACAGCGGGATAAAATTGCATTCCTTTAAAATCAAAAAACTTAAGCTTCTCCCATATATTTCTACTTATGATTGGGATCGTCGTATCGAGCATAACGCTAGATATTGCTCTTTTGACACCTGATTTTAAGTCTTCGTCCTTGTATCCATTTTCGAAAAATAGAGGCTCTTGACCCCAAACTAAACGTTCAAACTCAAAATTTCTATCCGCTGACTTTTGCAATGGCGTTAAGTACAGTGTGCTTTCAGTAATTTGGGGGAGAAAAATAAAATATATTTCATTATAGTTCACTAAAGTTCCTTGTAATATATAGTGCAAACATTACGTCGTGAGTATTTAATTATAGAGCTTTAAAACTGCATCCCCTCTTCAAAGTCAGATACTTTGACTAAGTTAACGCCAGTCGCCTTCTCCTCAAAAAAGATATCTGCAATTTTTTGATGGACAAAGACATAACCCATATCATCGGGCTCCATTTTAAAAATCAGCCGCTCTTCTTCTGGAATTTTATCCAATACATCACTATCAAGGCTGTATTTATAAGTCGTTAAGTCATCTGCGTCTGGGTCTAATTTCAGCTTTTCAAGTGTCAATTTAGAAAACTTCGAGCGATTTCTGTCTAGACAATCCTGCTCTTCCCAAAAATTCATACACCAAAAGTTTTCATGGTAATTTCCTTCATCATCTATATAAACCGCCGGATATAACTGCATTCCCTCAAACGCAAAAAACTTCAACTTTTCTCTTATCTTTGAGTTAACTACTGGAATAGTAGCGCTGAGAAAGACATCAGGAACTAGACGACTCCTATTTGCCTTGAGATCTTTATCTCTATGTGCATTTTCAAAAAATAAAGGCTCTTGTCCCCAAGTAAGCTTTTCAAACCGAAAGCGACGTTTTGCAGTTTTCTTCATAGGCTTAGGATACAAAGTATCGCCATCAAACTTTTTTAAAATGATGTAATATTGATCGTTAAAATCTCTTGCCATTGCACTGCCAATTATTTATTTAAAGTAGTCTAATGACTAACTAAAACTGCATCCCTTCTTCAAAGTCGGATACTTTGACTAAATTAACGCCTGTCGCCTTCTCCTCAAAAAAGATATCCGCAATTTTTTGATGGACAAAGACATACTTCAGACCACCAGCTTGTTTAAATATTAAACGTTCTTCTTCTGGAATTTTATCCAAGACTTCACTATCTAGATGGTATTTATATATATCGCAACCTTTTAAATAGTCAGGCTCTAACATCTCCTCTGCAGTGAATTTTTCTATTTTTGACTTTGCTCGATCCCAGCAGTCAAGTTCTTGCCAAAAATTCATGCACCAAAAGTCTTCGTGATAGTTATCTCCATCGTCAATGTACACAGCAGGATATAGCTGCATCCCAACAAAATTAAAGAGCTTTAAACGCTCTCTAATTTTTGAGCTAACGATAGGGATCGTAGCGTCTAGTAAAACACTGGGGATAGGACGTATAACTCCATTCGCATTATCTTTATCTCTATACGCATTTTCGAAAAATAGCGGTTCTTTCCCCCAAACTAACTGTTCAAACTCATAATCTCTATCCGCCGACTTTTGCAAAGCAGTAAGGTGCAATGTTACTTCGCTATACTTTTTTAAAATGATGTAATATTGATCGTTAAAATCTCTTGCCATTGCACTTCCAACCTTTATGTAAAGTAGTCTCCTAACTAGTTGGCAAACTAAAACTGCATCCCTTCTTCAAAGTCGGATACTTTGACTAAGTTAACGCCTGTCGCCTTCTCCTCAAAAAAGATATCTGCAACCGTTTGATGAACAAAAATATACTTTACACCACCAGCTTGTTTAAAGATCAAACGTTCTTCTTCTGGGATGTTGTCTAACACTTCACTGTCTAAATGATATTTATATATCTCACAGTCCTCTAAATAATCTGGATCTACCATTTCTTCTGCTGTGAATGTTTCTATCTTTGACTTTTCCCGATCCCAACAGTCAAGTTCTTGCCAAAAGTTCATATACCAATAGTCTTCTATATAAGCTCCTTCATCATTAATAAAAACAGCAGGATAAAGTTGCATATCTTTTAGATATAAAAACTTTAACTTATCTCTTATTCTTGAGTTTATAATAGGTACTGTCGCATCAAAAAACACGTCCGTAATTGGACGTGTAAAATTATTTAAAGCATCCCTTTCCTTGTAACAGTTCTCAAAAAAAATAGGCTCATCTCCCCAGTTAAGCTTTTTAATACCAAAGTGACGAGTCGCACTTCGCTCTAGCGGTATTGTATACAATGTATTTTCATTGTAATCCGTGAGAAGTATATAGTATTCTTCATTGTAATTTTTTGACATTTAATTTTATAGTTCTAGATTTGCATCCCTTCTTCAAAGTCAGATACTTTAAAAAAGCGTATTCCTGTAATATTATTTTTCAAGAAGTAGGTGACAAGTTTTTCATGTATAAATATATGGCTATGAAAATCCCCACCCATCTTAAATATCATACGATTATTTTCTGGAATTTTATTTAGTACACTTTTATCAAGGTGATATTTTAGCACTTTCGTATCTTCAATATCTCTTCCAGCTTTTAGAGGTCGA
Organism: Pseudoalteromonas piscicida; assembly: GCF_000238315.3. Lineage (NCBI taxonomy): Bacteria > Pseudomonadati > Pseudomonadota > Gammaproteobacteria > Alteromonadales > Pseudoalteromonadaceae > Pseudoalteromonas > Pseudoalteromonas piscicida. Next base: position 3,737,690 of record NZ_CP011924.1, on the reverse strand, counting down.
GTGATCGATTTATCTTTATCCCAACAATCAAGATACTGATAAATATTTAAATACCAGTATCCTTCATCCCACCCTGTTGATTCAATAACTATAGCAGGACATAGCTGAATACCGTGCAAATCATATTTATCCAACTCTTTTTTTATATTGCTGTTAACAACAAAGCTCGGCCCGTCGAACATTACGTCTGTTTTTACTGAAGCAATACCCAGCTTTTTATTTCGCTCTTGAAAGCTAGGCTCAAAGAATATAGGCTCTCCTTCTTTGGCTATTTCACCATAAAAAAAATAGCCATCAGACTTTTTATTAATCGATAACCTCATTTGCTCTTCATAGCTATTACCACAAGCAACGTAGTAAACTTCATTTAGCCTACTCATTTTCCTATCCTTAAGTTATATTTTACCTTCGCTATATCAATAGTTTTTAAAAATTTTCCACTTTTAAACTTTGGATGTGTTTCACCGCTATGATCTCTATCACTTACGTCACAATTCGATGAGTCCTCCTGATGCTCTTTTACATTTATACAGTTACCGCACCCAACCTTTGATAATGGATGAAATGCTTTCATGATTGGCGATAAAGGAAGTGTAAAATATTCTATTTCTTCAAGTATATCTTCACTTAATTGAGCCATGCACTTACGTAATTTTTTTTCCACCTTTTCAGGCTCCCCTCCACAATCATTTAATTTCTTGATTTTTAATTCTATCAACATTTTTCTAACAACATCATGATAATAAACAGGGTGAACAGCATCATCATCATTATCCTGCTCACTTAACGTACCGAAATGATTCCCTCTATGAACTTGAACATTAAGATGGCAAGCTCCCGGTAAAGTCGCGGGTAGAAAAGCTAAATTAGATAAGTGATTTATGTCGTAACCAGCATCCACCAAAAAGCTTTGCATTTTGGCTTGCTTAATTGATTCATTAGAAATTAAATGGTGAGCTTCCATATGAATACCATTATTAATTGGGTGTTCAAGATCATTCTCTACTACTTTTAATAATGCACCTCTATAATCACTATTAGATTTGTTTACATTCCCTTTAGGCATAAATAACTCCTTTAAATATAATCTATATTTCCTTTTTTCTTGGATACGCGGGGAGTGGTATGCTTTTCACTATTACACCTCCGGCATCGTGTCTGTCGTTTTGTTGTTTGCTTTTTCGCAGTTAGCGTCGAGTTGGTTTTGCCTTTAAGTAGCAACCCACTTGAACGCGCGGTTGTAAGCTTTTTCCCGAGCTTTTTTAAGGTTGTAGTGCTGTCGTTAAAGTCTTCAAACGTACGGATAAAAGCGCTGATTGCCGCTTGTGCTTTTTTAACTTTTACTGATGTACTTGCGGCTCTGGCACCGTTGGCTGATAACTTGGCAGCAAGTGCTGTTACTCTTGCGGCTGTACCCGCTCCTAATGTAAGTAATGACGTTGCTAGTAACAAACAAACCTCTATCGCGACATAAGCGCCGCCTTTTCCGCCAATGTATGCATAAAAATTAGGAGGCACAGCTTCCATAAAGAGTGAAGCGTAAGCAACATAAGTTAGTGCACTATCATGATCGTCTATGAGCGCCAACACTAAATAGAAGTCAGGAGTGTTTTTTATGCTAGCGGCTAATTCAGGGTCAATATCAACTAAAGTGGTATCAACAAATTGTTGTACTTTAGCGACCTCTCCTTTCGCGATATCATCAAGTAAGTTGGTAATTGCATGACGATGCGTGTATAACGCACTTGCATAATGGCTTGTATTTTTAATTGCGTCTGCAGCGTCGTTAAGGTACTGAGTAGTATCATGATGTACATCGCGATAAGCCTGTTCGGCTGCATCTAATGCTCGCTGTGTATTGGCTTGATACCAGTTCCAACTGAGCAAGTCTTCACTGGCATCCTCTTCAATCCAATTAGACATTTCATTGGCACTTTGTCGCAATTGCTCAAAGCGCTCGCTAGCATAATCTGCGGTGGTATCATATGCGCTACCTGCGACGGACTTAATGGTTTTTCCTAAGTCAATCCATGTTTGTGCTTCGAACAAGTCTGCTTGGTCTTCAAGCCACTTACTTCCACCTTGATACGCACCTTGCGCGCCATTAATTGCAATTGCAGCAAAACCATATTCGTCCCAATCAAATTGAAACCCACTCATATTCGATACGGTATCTCGATATGCACCATCAAGCTGCATTTGTAATGATGATTTGAGGTTATTGATTTCCGCTTCTAGCGCTTCGTTACGAGCAACTTCTACAGTGACTTGCCCCTCTTGTGGTAAGTCGCTTTTTACCACAACTCCAGCCTCATTCGCCGTTGACTCTGCTCGTTCAAGTGCATTTGCATCTGTGCTTTTATCACCACTTGAATTGAGTTTAAGTTTTCCGTGGATAAGTGTATTACCTAAATGAATATTGACTTGTTCAAGGGGAAGCGCGGTCTGCCATTCATCATCGTAATACGCCCTCACTTTTATCCATGCGGCACTTGACTTAACACCGAGTACTTCAACGTCAATACTATGGTTGGCTGAACCTGCGCTCGCGGTAAGAACATAAACGCCGGGATCGAGTTTAAGTCGAGTGTCCCAAAAGTGTAATTGATCTGGTGGTAGTTTTGGTACATCAAGCACTGCGCTTCCCTTGCTTGGACCTTGCCACTGCAACCTTACCGCGCGGGCATTACTTACCGAGCCACCCACTTTAGTATCCCAACCACTCGGTACCCGTAAACGGTCACCAGCCTTTGGGGGATTGTTGCGATTGACATGGTCGTTGTAACCATAAATCAGCTTAGGATCGGGCCTACCCGCATATTGGTTAGCGACGGACTCTACGGTATCTCCAGCACGAAACATGTGATCGCTAAAACGCATATAAACTTGTTGAGAGCGTTTTAGTTCCACTTTGGAATTGTTATTTGGATGAGAAATAAAAACTGTTGGCTCGAGTACCACTTCAGATTTTATTGCTTTGCTGCCACCAAGTAGGGCGCGATTAATTTCAGCTTGGCTAAGTCCTCGAGGCATATCTGCTTGCACCAAGCTATTAAAATCTTGCGCACTGCGATTTCCTCCCCCATAGCTTGTCGGTTTATCTTTTACATCAAGTGATTGATATGGCACAAAGGCATATCTCTCACCACTGTGGTGACTAAAGCTAGAATAATTTACTCGCTGCCAGCACTTGCTTGCAAGTATCCAAAATTGAGCCTGAGAGTGATATCTAAAAAGCGGGGCTTGTCTAAACGGAATGATGCTCCAAATACGACCATGAAGCACATGCATGATTTCAATAGGAAGCTTTCGTCTTTGAATGGAGGACATCGCTGTTGCAGCAAGAAGTTGTACTTCACTTGGCGCGTCATGCTCAGTGCTATTACTGGTGCTTTCCTGATTATCACCTAAGCGCGAGATGAGATCATCAAATGCCATTTTTAGTCCTTTAATAGCGTTATGAAATGAGAGGTTAGTATTTAATCTGAGCCTCGGATAATTAGTGTCTTCTTCCAGCTGGTTTCAGCCTGCACTATTGCCTACCGAATAAGCACTTAAGCCGCGATTTATTGCGAGCAAATATTGTCCACATTTAATTTAAATGTAGGCTGAATATCTTACAAATTTCAGACATTAAAAAAGGCGCTTGCGCGCCTTTTTTAATTCCTCAATTTACCGCTGATTATTCAGTTTCTGGTAAATTGCGACCGTAGAACACTTCCTGAATTTCACGATTCAGCTTAAGACGAATTTCTTCCTCTTCGTCTGCGTCTAAATCATCAGTACTAATTCCAAATAGATATGCATTTAGGTCTGTTTCCTTAAGCATCATCTTCGTATGGAATAGGTTCTCTTGATACACGTTTACGTCTACCATGTGGTATGCGTCTTTAGTATCTTCCGTTATGTAATTCTGGATCGAGTGAATTGCGTGGTCGATATAGTGTTTAACACCATTAACGTCACGAGTAAATCCACGAACACGATAGTCGATCGTTACCACATCTGACTCTAAAGAGTGAATTAAGAAGTTAAGCGCTTTAAGTGGCGAAATAATGCCACACGTTGAAACTTCGATATCCGCTCTAAAAGTACAAATGCCATCATCAGGGTGTGCTTCAGGATAAGTATGAACACAGATGTGACTCTTATCTAAGTGTGCTACCACTGACTCAGGAAGTGGACCTGGTGCTTCATTACTATCAAAAGTCTGTTGATCAACAGGCTCTTCTGATACTAATATCGTCACACTCGCCCCTTGTGGTTCATAATCTTGACGTGCGATATTCAGTACGTTTGCACCGATGATATCCGTTACGTCTTTTAGAATATCCGTCAAACGATCAGCACTGTACTGCTCATCGATATATTCTAGATATTCTTTACGTTGCTGCTCGGTCTTGGCGTAGCAAATATCGTAAATGCTAAAGCTTAAACTCTTAGTTAAGTTGTTAAAGCCATGGAGTTTAATTTTATCAAAGGGCTTGTTCACGATAGACCCACCTTAATACAAAAAATCTGCGCTGCAGAAACAAAAGTTCGCGGATTTTATACGAAAATAGCGCTATGAAAAAGCGTTATTTTTCGTCAATTTCAACCACTTCATGGCTATGCGTAATTTCTACTGCTTTTTCAAGCATTAATGCCACTGAACAATACTTTTCAGCGGATAAACTTACAGCTCTTTCTAGGTGTTTTTCAGAGACATTACACCCTTTCACCACGAAGTGTAAATTGATCTTGGTAAAAACCCTAGGTGCGCTTTCTGCGCGCTCTGCGGTTAATTTTACTTCCACGTCGGTAACATCCTGACGCGCCTTTTGTAGAATGCTGACTACATCGACTGACGAACAACATCCCGCTGACATTAATACCATCTCCATTGGACTTGGCGCTGCACTGTCAGAACCGGCATCAAATACCACATTATGTCCCGACGCAGAGCGACCGATAAAGGTATCTCCTTCAACCCATTTTACGCTAGCTAACATAGTTATCCTCTATAAAGCATAACACCGCCAAATGGCGGTGTATCTTAAACCTAGAATTGCCTCTAAGTGTGTTTTCTACACTGTCGATAGTGATTGTGCCAAGCTATACAGCAGAATCAAACAGGTTTTTGACCAAACCTGCGAATTCTTCGATAAATTCTTTTTGTTCTACGGTGACACGTCTATCAACAACACTTGATAGCACTTCTTGTAAGTCGTACACAATGCCATCTACCTCACGCACAATCATGCTGCGCTGCTCTGTAGATAACTCTTTGTGCTGCTCGCATATACGGATAACGTTTTCAGCGATCACATCTTCGATTAATTCCATGACTGTTGGAGCCCCTGGTTCAACCGTCCCAGACTTCTCAAACAAGGCTAAGTTTTGCGTCAAATACATGACTAAATCATCGTACCCTTGTTTATCTAAAACCATACTTTGCTCACCCGAACCTATCAAAGACATCTCCTATTGATTTAAGCAGAAAGTTTTTTCGATTGCTACTTTTGTAGTCAACTAGACACAAAAAAGCAGCCGAAGCTGCTTTTCTTATCAATTTTTATTGAGTAAACCTCAATATTGGCATTTTAATCCAAAGATAAACCTGGGCTCAAGCTAGAAGGTAAAGTTACCTTTTCTAGTTCCACAGAAGCCACTGGGTATGCACAGTAATCTGCCGCGTAGTATGCACTTGCACGATGGTTACCTGATGCACCGATACCACCAAACGGAGCTGCACTTGAAGCGCCAGTGATTGGGCGGTTCCAGTTTACGATACCTGCGCGAATACGACGTAAGAAACGATCGTAGTCAGCTTCGTTGTCGCCAAGCAGACCTGCTGATAAGCCAAAGCTTGTCTCGTTCGCTTTTTCGATAGCCGCGTCAAAGTCTGTGTAGCGGAATATTTTTAACAGCGGACCGAAGTGCTCTTCATCAGGGAAGTCTGCAATGTTAGTACATTCGATGATCCCAGGCGTCACAAAGCCAGTGCCTTCTGTGTGTGTCAGCTCGATAAGCGACTCACCACCAAGCTCAACAAGCTGTTGCTGTGCTTTTACCATGCCAGCGGCAGCTGCATTTGAGATCATTGAACCCATGAACGGTTGATCTGCATCGTCAAAGTTACCCACTTTAATCGCTTTAGTTGCTTTGATCAGTTGCTCAAGGATTGTGTCACCTTGTTCACCTGCAGGAAGGAATAGTTTACGAGCACAAGTACAACGTTGACCACTTGAGATAAACGCAGATTGAATAATGTCATGTACTGCCGCTTTGGTATCCGCTACGTCTTTTACGATGAGTGGGTTATTACCACCCATTTCAAGCGCTAGGATCTTACCCGGTTGACCTGCATATTGCTCATGTAGCAAGTGACCCGTACGAGAAGAGCCTGTAAAGAATAAGCCGTCAATACCAGCGTGTGACGCAAGTGCTTTACCTGTTTCAACTTCACCCTGAACTAGGTTAATCACGCCAGCAGGAAGACCCGCTTGTTGCCAGTATTTAAGCGTTAGCTCAGCAACATATGGTGTTAGTTCAGATGGCTTAAAGATAACCGTGTTACCAGCAAGTAGCGCAGGTACGATGTGGCCATTAGGTAAGTGACCTGGGAAGTTATATGGGCCAAATACAGCAACTACACCATGTGCCTTGTGACGGATCACGGCACGGCCAACTGGCATTGGATTTTCAACAACGCCTGTACGCTCTTGATAGGCTTTCTCAGAAATCGCGATTTTACCTACCATAGCACCCGCTTCTGTACGAGTTTCCCAAAGTGGCTTACCCGTTTCTTTAGCAATTGCGATAGCCAGCTCTTCGCTATTTTCTTTTAGTACTTCAGCGAAACGCTTAACAATTTCTAGACGCGCTTCAAAGCTCATGTCGCTCCATGAATAAAAAGCTTCACGAGCCGCTTTTACTGCGCCATCAACTTGCTCAGCAGTAGCTGCGTTTGCGCTCCAAATAACGTCGTTGTTTGCTGGGTTTACAGAGCTAAAGCTTGCGCCTTGTCCTGCAATCCACTCACCATTTATTAGTTGTGCTGCATGTGTTGTCATAATCTGTTCCCAATCTTAAATCTTTACTAGGCTTACTTGGTCGCCTTCTTCAACTTTTAGCGCCGCGGCAACATGTGGAGCAAGCGTTACTTCATTGCTATCAGTCAGGGCTAACTCGATTACCGCCGCGCGATAATCAACAAGTTTACCATTTGCGACCATAACAGGGAATCCACCGTTGCTTTCGCCTATTTTCACAGTACGAGTTTCACTATTGCGAACCGTGCGGATATTCCCCACTTTTGCTTCTACCGTTGGACCTGCGTCGAAGATATCAACATAACCATTAAATGTGAAACCTTCGCTTTTTAGTAGCTCAATTGCAGGACGCGTATTGTCGTGAACTTCACCAATCACCGCTTGTGCTTCTTTACTAAGCAGGTTTACGTAGATTGGGTACTTAGGCATTAATTCAGCAATAAAGACCTTTTGGCCAATCCCCGTTAGATAATCCGCAGTCGGGAAATCCATCGAGAAGAAGTGCTCTTCAAGCCATTGCCAGAATGGACTTTCGCCTTGCTCGTTAGAAACACCGCGCATTTCCGCGATAACGGTTTCAGCAAAACGATCACGATGTTGATTGATAAACATAAAGCGAGAGCGAGACAGCAGTTTGCCGTTTGCGCCTTTGCGATAGCCATCTTTCAAAAACAGGGTGCATAATTCCGTCGCGCCAGTGTAGTCATTACATAGCGTTAAAATATCCACTGCTTTATAAACATCGAGTGTGCGTGAAGAGTGGATCACTTTGCTTAGGTGATAATGATAAAACGCATCATCTAAACCAACCGCAGCTTCGATACCGCTGGTACCAACCACCTCGCCTGTTTCAGTATCTTCTAATACAAATAAATAGCCTTCATCAAAAGGCTTGTCTGCTTGCTTGCCAAAGGAAGCAACAGAGCGTGCAATCTTCTTCTGTAATAGCTCTTCGTTTACAGGCAAAGAGGTAAAACCGTGACCTGATTCGTGAGCAATGTTTAAAAGCGCTGGATAATCGCTTTCTTGGATTGGGCGAAGGATCATCATGAGCCCGCTTACTCCTCAAAAATGTGGATAACAACAAGGCCACCAAAAGGTGACCTTGCAACCAGTATTAAGCGTTGTTAGCAACTACCGCAGCAACGGCTTTTTCAAAACGTGCCATCCCTTCGCGGATGTCACCTTCTGGAATAACAAGAGATGGAGTGAAACGTACTACGTTTGCACCTGCAACAAGTGACATCACGCCTTGCTTGATACCTTCAACCAAGAATTCTTTTGCTTTGCCTTCGTACTTTTCAGTGACTACACCACCAAGCAATAGACCTTTACCACGTACTTCGGTGAATACGTTGTACTTTTCGTTGATGTCGTTTAATAGTTCACGGAACAGCTGCTCTTTTGCTTTTACGCCATCAAGTACTGCTGTTGTGTTTACTGTGTCGAATGCCGCTTCTGCAACCGCACACGCCAGCGGGTTACCGCCGTAGGTAGAACCGTGAGTACCTACTTTTAGGTGTGCAGCAATCTCAGTTGTTGTGATCATCGCGCCGATAGGGAAGCCACCGCCAAGCGCTTTAGCTGTTGTTAAAATATCAGGGGTTACGTTTAAACCTTGGTATGCATACAGATCACCTGTACGGCCAACACCAGTTTGCACTTCATCAAAAATAAGTAGCGCGTTGTGCTTGTCACACAGCTCGCGAACACCTTTTACAAACTCAGCAGTTGGTGAAATGATGCCACCTTCACCTTGTAGCGGCTCCATCATCACGGCACAAGTGCTGTCTGAGATAAGCGCTTCAAATGCCGCTAAATCGTTATAGTCTGTGTGAACAATGCCGCCCGGCTTTGGACCAAAGCCATCAGAGTATGCAGCTTGACCACCTACGGTCACAGTGAAGAAAGTACGGCCGTGGAAACCTTTGTTGAAAGAGATGATTTGCGACTTTTCAGCACCAAACTTATCAAGAGCCCAACGACGTGCTAGTTTAAGCGCCGCTTCGTTCGCTTCTGCACCTGAGTTTGCAAAGTAGACTTTCTCTGCGAACGTTGCATCAGTTAGCTTTTTCGCTAAACGTAGTGCAGGCTCATTGGTCATCACGTTAGACAGATGCCAAATTTTCTCGCCTTGCTCTTTAAGCGCGCCCACCAAAGCTGGGTGACAATGACCTAGACAGTTAACTGCGATACCACCAGCAAAGTCGATGTACTCACGACCTTCCTGATCCCATACTCGAGAACCTTCACCTTTCACTGGAATTACCGCTGAAGGTGCGTAGTTAGGTACCATTACGTCGTCAAACAATTCACGATTGATAGTCATTTTATTTCCTCATATTTGGTGAGTGAAAGTGCAAACAAGGAGTCATTTCCTTTTGGAGGTCGGCGCGTTGCCGCCACTTGATAGGATATTTATTCACACCAATTCGGTGCTATGTATTTTGACCCGCCCCTTGATGGCACAAAATTCATACGCTCATTATTCCAGAAAAAGCGCCATTTGTCTCACTTATACCACGTTCTCAGCCCTTAGTATTCAAGGGTTTAACATATATTCTCAACTCAAGTGAATAACTATCTAGGGCAGATATTTAGGGCAAAGCAAGCGCCGTGCAGCCTTGCACAGATCATTTAAGATTAGGTTTTGAATGAATAGTCGCAAAAAAAATTTCAATTTTTTTTACAAAATCGTCAACTGCAGGTTATGGAACGCACATTTTGCCAATTGCTGACGCATTTCCTCGGTAAGTTCTAAATGATTGAGCAAAATCTCAGCTTCATCGTCTTCAATCAACTGACTATCTTTTAAAACAAGCAGTTGTGCGTAGCCATAGGCTTTTTGCATCACTTGCGTCAGTGGTAATGGGTCGGCAATGTTTTTATGCGAGTTTGGTAGATAAGTTTGCGCATACTCTTCCATGACAGCATTAAAGGGTAAATAACGTAACTCCATTTTTTCAATTAACTTACGTGAAATCTCTGCCGAATGTTCAATCAACAAATTACGTAAAAATAACGGATCAGGAGACAACTCCATTAATGCGGTGTGTAGATCTTTTTGCTTTTTGTCTCGTGCTATTTGCACCTTGGCTTGCCACACCTTTTCGAAGGTGCGTAAATAAAGACGGATCAAGGCCACTTTTCCAAGCTCTAACAACATGCCTAAAGTAAACGCATGCTGTTCTTTTACCCCAAAAAATGGTGCCAGCTCTTTTGCCGCAATGGCCGTACTCATACTCAATTCGCGTAATTTACGTTTCATCAGAGTAAACGGCTCTGTTGCATGCGGCATCCAATGTCTCACCGCCATTGTCGGGATCACCATTTGCAAGTTCTCAAGGCCTAAATACCTTAATGCTAATGCTGGCGTGTCGACCTTAATGGACGTGCCTTTACTGTTTTTTTTGCGATACTGTGGCAAGTTGACAAGCGAAACCAGCTCGCGACCCAGCCAACTTAAGTCATTGACCAAAGGCTCTAAACGTCCAACTGAAGCTGAGCGCACAGCAAGAATATCTAAAATCGCAGGAACGGAGTCTTGAATGCCAATGACTTCATGATAGATATTATCAAGGTCATGCAGTTGCTTTGTGATAGCTTCTTCGATAACGGAATGTAGATGCTTACTCGCTTTGGCAATGTATTTGTGATGACTTGTGCTGCTTTCTTGGCGTTTTGCAGCCGCAGCAATTTCCACCTCTAGCATAGTGCGCTGTGCGATATTCTCACCGTAGCTAATATCAAATGTATGGATATAGCCTATTTGCTTCTGCGCAAAGTTGAGGCTGATAAGGAGGTCATGGGCACGCTCGGATAGCGCTTGTGCCATTCTAATTTGCTTATTTTCTTGCGTCATGCATGCTACTTATCTAAAAGAAAAACACTGAGTTAAGCACTCAACAGAATCGTCTTACTGATTAGTATTATACCAGTGAAAGCAATATTATGATTTGATATTGCGCACAATAGAATCAAAAAGTTATATATCAAAAGCCAGTCTAACCAACAAAAGCGCAGCGAATATGGATATATAACACCTAGGCGAAACTCTGTTGGTTTTGTTTAAACTTTAGAAGCGTTTTATAAAGTTATCAAGTAATGCTAAGCCGTGTTCCGTGAGGATAGCTTCTGGGTGAAATTGCACACCTTCTAGCGCTCTATCGGATGCTAAGAGTCCCATAATTTCATCACGTTCACCCTCTTGTGTCTGTGTCCAAGCCGTTACGGCTAGAGCATTTGGTAAGCTACTTTGCTCAACAACCAAAGAGTGGTAGCGGCATACTTCGTACGGTGATGGCAGGCCTTGAAATACACCCATATTGTTATGGTGGACTTGAGACGTTTTACCATGCATCACTTGTTTTGCGCGAATGACTTTGCCACCTAAAGCTTGTGCAATAGTTTGATGACCAAGGCAAATGCCGAGAATAGGGATTTGTCCCTGTAGACGTTTTACGACTTCAAGCGAGATCCCCGCTTCATCAGGACTGCAAGGACCAGGAGATAGCACAACATATTTGGGATTAAGCTGCTTGATTTGCGAGGCGCTGATTTCATCATTTCGCTTTACCAGCACATCCACATCTAAGCGCTGAAAATACTGCACTAGGTTGTAGGTAAAGGAATCATAGTTATCAATCATCAACAGCATGTAGGTACCACTAAAAGAACCAAGCGGCCTATTCGCCACTAGGGTAAAGATCTTCGTTATAAGTCTATTTTATCACGAACTCAACAGGAGGGTTTTCTTATATCTCGTATCTGCTTTAAGCCAAGGGGCGATAGACCCTTGTAAAACAAAAAGACACCATAAATGGTGTCTTTCTTTGTGTTTTACTAACCGCGAGGAATAAAACCGACGGCGTCATACACAGCTTTCAGTGTTTTTTCGGCACGAATACTTGCTTTTTCCGCACCTTTTTTCATGATCTCGTCCAGCAGAGTTTGATCTTCACGGATTTCTTTAAAGCGCGCTTGAATAGGCTCAAGCATATTCACTACCGCATCGGCAGTGTCTTTCTTCAAATGACCGTACATTTTGTCTTCGTACTCTGGCACTAACTCTTCAATTGAGCGTTTAGTTGCAACACTAAGTAGAGTCAGTAAGTTGGATACACCAGGTTTTTCAACACGATCAAAGTAAATGCGTGCTTGCTCATCTGAATCCGTTACCGCTTTTTTCAGCTTTTTCTCTATCTTCTTAGGCTCATCCAACAACATCACAAAACCATTTGGGTTTTCGTCTGATTTTGACATCTTCTTGCTCGGATCTTGCAAGCTCATAACACGAGCGCCAAACTCTGGAATATAAGGTTCTGGGATCTTAAAGACATCACCATACAAGTTGTTAAAGCGCGTTGCGATATCGCGGGTCAACTCAAGGTGCTGCTTTTGGTCTTCACCAACCGGTACCTGATCCGCTTGATACAGTAAAATATCAGCAGCTTGCAATACTGGATAGGCGAATAAGCCAACGTTTACGTTATTGGCGTGCTTTGCTGACTTATCTTTAAACTGCGTCATGCGGTTTAGTTCACCCATTTGTGCATAACAGTTCAGCACCCAACCTAGCTGTGCATGTTCAGGAACCTGTGATTGAACAAATAGTGACGATTTATCTGGGTCGATGCCGCAAGCGGTATATAGTGCTACACCATCTAATACGCGATCGCGTAGTTGCTGTGGCTCTTGGCGAACCGTAATGGCATGCAAGTCAACCAACATAAAGTAACAATCATGATCGTTTTGTAGTTTAAGCCACTGGTTAATGGCACCTACGTAATTGCCTATTGTCATACCACCGGTTGGCTGAATACCACTTAATACTACAGGTTTACTCATGTCGTTCCTTTATTTCTTCATTGAATTAACGTTGATTGATAATGGGAATAATATCTAAGAATCCATCACAAAGGTACTGTGGATTGAACTCTTTCAAATCGAATCCCTGATTATACCCATAATTTAGCGCAATCACAGGTATCTTAGCGCCCTGAGCGGCCAAAATATCGCTTTTAGAATCCCCAACCATGATTAACTTATCCGCTGGTATTCCAAGACGCTCGGCAGCCAGCAATAGCGGAGCTGGTGATGGCTTTTTGTCAGTGTCATCACCACAGACGATACAATCAAAATGCGATGTGAGATTTAATTTATCTAGCAACTTTAGCGTAAATGTACGATTTTTATTGGTCACGATGGCTTTTGGCACTGTGGCAAATGCAGATAGCCCCGTCTCAACATGCGGATATAAACCAGCATACTGACCAACTAATTCATCATAATGCACTTTAAAACGCTCAATGGCGGTGTGCGCTAAACTTTCGGATAAGTCTTCGCTAACTTCATGGCTACCGCTTAGACCTCTTTTTACTAACACATCGATGCCGTTACCTACCCATTCACGCACCAGAGCATGACTAACAATCGGGTGAGCAAGCTCAGACAGCGTTAAATTGAGCGCCATATACATATCCTCGACGCTATCAACTAACGTGCCATCGAGGTCAAATAAAATACCCTCAAAACGCATTATTTTACCTTTGCTAATTCTTGACGCATGGCGTCTATTACCGCTTTGTAATCGGGTTGATTAAAGATAGCGGAACCCGCAACAAACATGTCTGCACCGGCAGCTGCGACTTCAGCAATGTTGTCTACTTTAATCCCCCCATCCACTTCAAGACGAATATCGCGACCGGAAGCATCAATGCGTGCTCTCGCTTCTTTTAATTTCTCAAGTGTATGTGGGATAAAACTTTGGCCACCAAAGCCCGGATTTACTGACATCAAGAGGATTTGATCAATTTTATCCATCACATGATCGAGATAATGCAGCGGCGTGCCCGGATTAAATACCAAGCCAGCTTTACAACCTGACTCTTTAATCAGCGCAAGACTTCTGTCTATATGCTCACTGGCCTCTGGGTGAAATGTAATAATGCTCGCCCCGGCTTTAGCAAACTCGGGAATTAGACTATCTACAGGCTTTATCATCAAGTGTACGTCGATAGGAGCGGTAATTCCGTAATTTCTTAATGCGTCACAAATCATTGGACCAAAAGTTAAATTTGGCACATAGTGATTATCCATTACATCGAAATGAACCACGTCGGCACCTGCTGTCAGTACCTTTTCAACATCTTCGCCTAACCTCGCAAAATCTGCGGATAGAATGGATGGTGCAATTAAAAAATCAGACATACTTTTCCCCTAAATGTAAGACCGCGATACTGTACCGTAAATTGCCCAAAATGTCTGCGATTTAAGGCGCTTTATGATTGTGCAATAAACGAACATTGTGTATCATTATGTGATATCTAACTTCTGGGGATAGGGTTATGGTTTCTAGATATAAAGCACGGATTGCTCTGCTTGGGACGGTATTAGCCGTGTCGGCAGGGGTATTTTCTTTCGACAATGATGAAAGTCTTGCCGCAAATTACTCCGCATGTACTTGTAGCACTGGCAATTTGAGCAGTCGAATAAATGCAGTGGAATGTCAGCAAGAAGCGCACACCAGTTGGGCTGCGTGGTTGACTGGCGGTAGTTCGAGTGGCCAATTCCATTATTTGGATTTGCTTGAGCTATTACTTGGCTCTAAAGACAATCAAAGCAGTAGTAAAGTTTCATCTCCTTACTAATACCAGTTGAGCCAATCAACTGGTAAGAGGTAAACACTATGGCTTCTTCCAATAGTAAATTCGCGTTAGTTCAAAGTGTCTGTGCAGCAATGTTTGGTGTGCAGAGTGGTCAAAAACAAGCATATGACTTTAACAAAAAGCATTTTTGGCCGTTTGCTTTTGCGGGCATCGTTTTTGTCGCCGCCTTTGTCATTGGCTTAATTTGGTTTGTAAATGGTGTGGTTTTGGCTTAGTCCTTTATGCCGCGCAAATTACGGACGGTGATATAACGCCATTAGTTCGTCAACTTTATTCCGCCCATTACCTTTAGGGCTAATTGTACGTTTCACCTTGATCACATCTAGCTTCGCTTGATTATAAATCTTTCGAGTCCACACTGTATCGTGATTGGAGATTAACACTGGCGTTTGCTTTTCAAAAGCCGCGGTTTCCGCAAGATTCGCCAGCTGTGCTTGATCGTCTAAGTTAAACCCACCTTTTGCATAGCTAGTAAATGACGCAGTTTTGCTCAAAGGTACATACGGAGGATCGCAATACACCACCGCATTCTTTGGCATGGTTTCAAATACTTGGCTGTAACTTTGACAGGTAAAAGTAGCCTGTTGAGCCTTTTCAGCAAACACATATAACTCGCGCTCTGGAAAGTAAGGCTTTTTGTATTTACCAAAAGGGACGTTAAAGATCCCTTTGAGGTTATAACGACATAAACCATTGTAGCCATGGCGATTCATATATAGAAATAGAATCGCACGCTCATACACATCAATGCTTTCGTTAAACTGTTGTCGATACGCGTAATAAGCATCTGGGTGGTTATTTAACTCGACGAATAGCCTTTTAGCATCACTGATAAATTCATCAGGAATACGCTTCAACTCTTTATACAGGTTGATAAGATCAGCGTTAATGTCATTTAAGACATAATGCTTAAACTGAGTGTTAAGGAACACAGATCCCGCTCCAACAAAAGGTTCTACTAGCGTGTCGGCTTCATTACTTGCTGCTTGTAGGCGCTTAGAAATATCTTCTACTAAGCTGTATTTTCCGCCTGCCCATTTTAAGAAGGCTCTAGTCTTTTGTTGCATGCTCGTTCTATGTCGTGAGTGGTTGCGCGATTTTACACTAAATGTGGCTAATTACCGAGAGACTGAGTAATTTCTTGTTTAATTTTACTCATTCTCTTAAAAAATGGCTGACCTTTTCGTAGCGCCTCAGGCAATACCGCCTTTGCTTGCTTCGCTGAGGCCAAACTCTCATAAGCATCAGTAGTAACTACAAACCAAGTTCGGCCGTTTCTTAAGACAGTAAACTGCTGTGTCACTACCTCGTTATGCTCCGCCATAAACCCAGCCGCAATCTCACTTTCTGTCACCGCAAGTAACTGGATAACCCATTCATCATCTGAACGACTGAGATACCAAGGGTTTCCCGTCAATGGTTCAGGCTCTGCGTACTGAGGCTCTTTTACTGGCGATAAAGTGGCCGGAGTACTACCAACATTGGCTTCTTCAGCTTCAGTCGCTTGCTCTGACAGTGCGTTATTGTTGTTTGTAGTAGTTTTTTTTGCTTCAGTTAATGCAGATAAAATACTACCAACAGGCGCTGTTTCAATTTGCGTTGGCGCTTCGGCTGGCAACTCTGGTTGTACGTTGTTTTCAACTTCAACTTTTTCAACTGTAGTAATTGGCGCTTCAAACACAGCTTGCGCATCAATAGCAGTAGCGACGGCTTCTTCATTATCTTGAGTTGGCGTCCAGTATCGTTTTAATTCTTGTTTATACACTAAAGCAACCATTAACGCGGTCAGTATCAAACAAAGCGCAATGACATACCATTGCCATTGTGATTTGCTACTCACTTTTGAACTTTGTTCACGTAAATTCAGACTCTGTTGCTGCGGCTGCCAAGAAAGTAAAACACTTGGATTACCTCTAGCTTCAGCAACAAACGTATTAAAAATAGGATCTTCATCAGGCGGTAAGTCTTTGTAAAACATGCTCATCAAACGCTTGCTTTCAAGCATGGATAAAGGCTCGATATGAATATCCAAACTTTCAGGGATCAACTGAGGCTGCTGCGCCGTAGCGAGTATGTAAATTGTTTCGCGAGAAGATTTTGCGAGCTTTTGTAGTTGTTCCGCAAGCTCTTGGGTTAAATGCCTAACGTTGTCTAACACCCATAAGCATGGTCCACAAGCTTGTTCATCGTGGAGCAACATGAAGTTTTCACTTAGAGATAACTTCTGATCAATGAGAGGACTGCGAAAGCTATGCTCAAGCAGTTGCCGCACTACATCAAACTCTTGAGTATTTGCAGTTAGCTTTACAAACGCTTTGTTAAAGTCTGGATACTTATCGGTAAGAAACGATTCTGCAAGGTAGCTTTTACCAAGACCCGAAGAGCCGACTAAGGTTATCAGGTTTTGGCCATAGTCGAATTGCATAGCAATTCTATCTACCAATGCAGCTCTGCTTGGTAAAATTTGCGACTGCATTTAACGACCTATTAGAGTTACCACGGTTTCATCGCTAACATCATCCACTAGCGCACATTGACCTAGTTGCGTTGGCAGAATAAAGCGAATTTTGCCTTGTTTGTTCTTTTTGTCTTTGCGCATATGTTGTAAAAACTGCGCTGCGGTCATCTCGCTTGGCGCTTCTGTCGGTAATTGATAAAGCGCAATAACGCGACGGATCTTTTCAACATCAGCAGTACTAAGCGCGCCACGCTGGCAAGCCAAGTTTGCAGCTATCATCATTCCAGCAGCAACAGCCTCACCGTGCAACCAATTACCATAGCCCATTTGCGCTTCAATCGCATGGCCAAAGGTGTGACCCAAATTAAGTAATGCACGCAATCCAGCTTCAGTTTCGTCTTTGGCGACGATCTCAGCTTTTATTGCACAACACTTATAAATAACTTGTTGAAGGCTTTCAGCATCTAGTGCGCTGAGCTGAGGGTGCTGATCCGTTAATGTATCAAGAAAAGATGCATCATAGATCAACGCATATTTAATGACTTCAGCCATACCCGCAGCAAACTCTCTTGCAGGTAATGTACTTAAGGTCTTGGTGTCGATAAAAACCGCTTTTGGCTGATAGAAAGCACCAATCATGTTTTTACCCAACGGATGATTTACCGCAGTTTTACCACCAACTGACGAATCGACTTGTGACAACAAAGTCGTAGGGATCTGAATAAACGGAACACCACGCTGGTAGCATGCCGCAACAAAACCAGTCAAATCACCAACCACACCGCCACCGAGGGCAATCAAACACGTATCTCGACCACAATTATGCTCGAGCAAAAAGGCAGAGATCTTTTCAAACCACTCTAGTGATTTGTATTGTTCACCATCAGGGATAACAAAATGTAGCGGTTTTTGAGCGTCAAATATCGCTAACAGACTGTCTAAATATAAAGGTGCGATGGTGGTGTTGGTGATGATAACAGGACGACTTTGCCCAACATACTGTTTAAGTCGTCCTTCATCTGATAAGAGATGTTCACCGATGAAGATGGGATAGCTTCGCTCGTTTAAATCAACCTTTAATTCAAGCATGGCTTCCCTCCTACGGTGTTGTTATTAGAAATCTAATTTTTCAATAATTTGGTTTGCAACTACTTTAGCGCTTTGCTCATCCGTACGAACAACGTGATCTGCCACTTCTCTATATAGTGGTTCACGCTCATCGGCTAAGCGCTCTAGTACGTCACGTGAGTCTTCACTTGTTTGTAGTAATGGACGACGCTTACCACGCTGAGTACGAGCTACCTGTTTTTCGATCGGCGTTTCTAGGTAAACAACAATACCGCGCGCAGACAACTTGTTGCGCACTTCTTTGCTGATCACAGAGCCACCACCTGTCGCTAACACAATGCCTTGCATTTCTGTTAGGTCAGAGATGACGCTTTCTTCACGCTTGCGGAACCCCTCTTCACCTTCAATATCGAACACCCAAGAAATATCGGCACCTGTGCGGCGCTCAATTTCCTGATCCGAATCGAAAAATTCAAGGTGTAATTGATCTGCAATGTGACGACCAATCGTGCTTTTACCAGCCCCCATCGGGCCTACTAGAAATATATTACGTTTCTCAGCCATATCTTTTTAGTACAAACGAACTCTAAAATTTGAAATAAAACCCCGCCTAACGACCTGGCCCCAAAATTAAGGAGGGGATTATCTCAGTAATCCGTGAACAATTTCAAGTCAAACCACGCAAAAAGCGTAATACTTTTACTGTCAACGGGCCTATAAACTGTCTTGAATGATCTTAGGCGTCACAAATATCAGCAATTCTCGCTTTTCGTTAATATCACGAGAGTTCTTAAACAATAGACCTAAATATGGGATGTCGCCCAAAATTGGGATCTTACTTACTGCTGTTTTCACTTCTTGCTGATAAATACCACCCAGTACGATAGTTTGACCATTTTCGACCAGTACTTGTGTTTGGATCTGTTGGGTATTGATTGCCGTCGCCGGGCCATTTGGCGTTTGCACGGTATCACCTTTAGTGTCTTGTGTAATCACTAAGTCGAGAATTATTTTATTATCAGGTGTAATTTGCGGTGTCACCTCCAAGCTTAAAACCGCTTTTTTGAAACTCACCGTCGTTGCACCACTTGACGATGCCTCTACGTAAGGAATTTCTGTACCTTGCTCGATACGCGCCTTTTTCTGATTCGCTGTGGTGATACTTGGCGTCGCAATTATCTCGCCTTTGCTCTCTTGTTCCAAAGCTGACAACTCGAGATCAATCAGTGTGCCATCCGCCAATTTAGCAATGTGCATACCAATACTACCAGCAGGAACCCCTTTCACGCCTAAATTAACGTTCAAGCGATTTTCCAAAGACGGGATGTTACCATTGGACAAAGCATCAGCGCCTTCCAGCGTACCAGATATGGCATCGCTACCTTGCTGGTCGCTAAAGCCCCAGCGGACACCTAAGTCTTCTTGTACGGTATCATCCACAGTAACCATGCGCGACTCAATACGCACCTGTTTTACTGGCACATCTAAGGTTTCCACCATCCGGCGCACACTTTCAATACTGCGCGAGGTATCTTTAATTAATAAAGTATTGGTACGTTTGTCAACGGACACACTACCACGATGGCTAATAATAGAGTTGATATCTGTTTTAAGTAAGTCTGCAAACTCTTCCGCTTTCGCGTAATTAAGTTGAATATACTCGCTATATAATGGCTCTAGCTCTTCCACTTGCTGACGCGCTTGTAATTCTTTGGCTTCTCTCGCTGCGAGCTCTTCTGATGGTGCAACCATCAAAATAGAACCATCCATACGTTTATCTAGCCCTTTCACACGTAACACAACATCAAGCGCCTGATCCCAAGGTACACCGTCTAAACGTAGGGTTATATTGCCAGATACAGTGTCACTCGTTACTAGATTAAAGTTGTTTGTATCTGCGATGATCTGTAGTACGGAGCGAATTGGAATATCCTGAAAATTCAGCGTGATTGGCTGACCTTTATACTCCTTTTTATCGCCAAAGGTTTTATTACCTTCGTCTTTTTCAACTGATAACGTAAAGATGTTATCAAGCTGCTGATAGGTAAACTTGAATGCCGCATTTGGCTCAATCACAATGCGGCTTTTATTGTCTTCTTTAAAGGTCTCTATACGAGATACCACAGTGCCAAAATCTAACACATCAAGTTCATATAACAGGTCTTCCGCAATATCAATATGGTGGAAGTCCGCAATGATTTTGCCACCGCGCTCTTGTACATCAATAGCAGCTTGATTGTGCTCTAAAAACGCTAATACCTTCGCCTCACCTTTCTCACCGCGACGAAAATCGATAGCTTGAATTTGGTTAATAAATGCGGTGACTTTTTGGCTTTGATCTTGTTCGGAGACAA
This sequence comes from Pseudoalteromonas piscicida, assembly GCF_000238315.3. NCBI lineage: Bacteria > Pseudomonadati > Pseudomonadota > Gammaproteobacteria > Alteromonadales > Pseudoalteromonadaceae > Pseudoalteromonas > Pseudoalteromonas piscicida. The sequence continues at coordinate 3,717,109 of NZ_CP011924.1, read as the reverse complement.
TCGGTTTGTTAGATACTTCCACTATCACAAGATTATTCTTAACCTCGGTTTTATATAGCTTCAGCTCATCCATGTTGATGGAAACGGCAAAACCGCCATCTCTGAGTTCACTGGTAATGCCTTGAATGCCAGCCTTGTTAATGCTCAATGCTTTTAAGCTTTCTTCAAACTCAGCCTGCTGGAAAAATAATTCGATACTAGCACTTTCACCAACAACTCGAACTTTTGGCTCTGTATTGAGTTTTTCGTCAAACACCAGTTGTAGCTGGGTTTCCCCTGTTGGCACAGGGTTATAGCGAATGTCATACAACATAGGAATGGCATGCGCTATTGACGAAAGGCCAACTAAGGCAACACCGAGCACGGAACGCCATAGTGTTCGAGTGCTTTTAATAGTTGATTTTATAACGTTATTGTTAGTATTCACTCGCGCCACCTTGTTCCGCTTCTAACATTTCCACTTTTGTTAGCCTTTCTTTCCAACATCCCGTTCCATCTGGGATCAATTCTAATAATTCTAAATGATCGGCATGCACACTTAGCACTTTGCCATGATATAAACCCATATATTCGCCACGTTTAACACGATATAACCCCTGCGTTGCCGCTTCGATTAGCGCCCAACGACCATCAGATTTGGCGATAATGCCTTTCATACGCAGATTATCCAATGGAAACTTCTCTAACGGATAGCGATCTCTATCTGGATCTGGGTGTAAGCAGTTTTTAATTTGAACGAGTTTATTTTCAATCACTTCGGGCTGTGGCGCAACAAAAGGGCTACGTAACTCTGAAGCGCTATACTTAAACGGTTCATAATTTTGCATTTCAGGTATAGGCTCGATTTTTGGCGTTGAGCTTGCCTTTACCTGATCAATAAATTCTTTTTGTTCTGCCGTACTATCATTACAACCTGAGATGAACATCAATGTGGTCACGCAGAGCATCAGTCGGATCATTTCTGACCTCCTTGCTCATAGCGATAAGTTTTTGCCACGACACTAAATACCAGCTCGCCATTTCCTGCATTTTCGATTCTAAAATCGTGTAGGCTGACTATTCGAGGTAACTCAGATACTTTACTCACAAACTGACCAAATTCATGATACTTACCAATCACCTCTAACTTAATCGGTAATTCGGTATAAAACTCTTTACGTACCTCTGGCATCCAGCCAATTTTTAGGAAGGTTAATCCACTTGAAGTACCAACGTAAGTCAGATCATCAAGTAACCCAGGCGTTTCGTTGGAACTTGGCAGTCGTCTCAACAGCTCTGTAAATTGCGCTTCCATATCGATCATTTGCTGTTTATAAAGCTCTAAATTGTTTGCTCTGGCGTATTTTATTCGGTAGCTCGTTCTCAGCTCTTGCTCCTTTTTAACCGCTTGGTCGTAGCGGTCAATTGAGCTTGAGACCATCAGGTTATAACCCAATACCATCATTAATAAAACCACGAGAATGGAACATAAAACTTTAACAGGAAAAGGCCAATGACCTATGTTGTCTAGCTCCAGCTCATTCCAATCGATTTCTTTTAAACTGTTTAAGTCAAAATTCATGCACTGTGCCTCCGCCCTATTTCGCTTTATCGGCTAAGTGGATGTCTTCATGAGACTTAACATAAAAATGCATGGTAAAATCACTCAGTAATTTTGAACTTTGCTCACCGGCTACTATACCTTGGATCACAGGTCGCTCTAATAAATAAGACGATTCAACTTGTCGTAGCATTTGTGATAAACGGTTGTTCGATTCACTTCGACCAATGACTTTGATCATATTGTCTTGCCGTTCAAGACTGGTGAGATAAACCCCAGCCGGAACCACTCGTGCTATTTCATCGATAATTTGCGTGCCGAGACTACGGTTGAGCTGTAACTCTTCAATAAGCCGAATGCGGCGCTGTAAGTTTTCTTTTTGCTTATTCAAGTCGTTAATAGCAACTATCCGGGAATCAAGTTGAGAGATCTCACTTTCGAGATAGCGGTTCTTAATTTCTTGCCCGGTTTTCAAGCCGTCATAGAAGCTGCCAAGCAAGTACATTAACAACAGACAAGCCGCGATGATCACCGCAATGATAGTCAAAAAGATTTGTTGCGACGCTTGCCTTTGCTGCTCGCGCCAAGGTAGCAAATTTATATGTGGCATGATGAGAAGCTCCTTAGTGCTAAGCCTGTCGCTAAGGCGAACTGCGCTTTATGCTTTTGCAGCACATGCCTATCTACTTTTGGTGCAATCTCCATGTCTGTAAACGGGTCTGCCACTATTGTGTGGATCCCAAGCTCATCAATAAGCAGTTTATCTAAGCCATCTACCAAAGCTGTTCCACCCGTCAACACGATGTAGTCAATATGATCTTTACCACTAGTCGTCATAAACATTTGCACTGCTCGACGAATTTGCTGCAGCATAGAAGTTTGAAAAGGAGCCAATACTTCAAAGGTATAGTTTGGCGGTAAATCCCCCGTCGTTTTTGCCAGTTCTGCCTCATCGTAGGTTTTGTTGTAATAAGCAACAATACTGTTGGTATATTGCTCACCACCAAACACTTGGTCACGGGTATAAATCGTTTTCCCAGATTGAATAACGCTTATCAACGTAAGCACAGCGCCAATATCTATCATTGCTACGATTTTATCAAAGGCATCATTTGGCAGTTCAGGATAAATGACATCCATGGCTCTACTTAGTGCGTAGTTTTCTACATCAACAACTTTCGCTTTGAAACCCGCTTCTTCCAATGCGCCTACCCGTGCTTGCACGCTTTCAGTACGCGCAGCAGAAAGCAGCACATTCATTTTTGACGGATCGGCTTCGTTTACTCCAATTTTTTCAAAATCTAGACTAACTTCATCTAATGGGTATGGGATCAGGCTATCTGCTTCAATCGCTATCTGGGACTCGAGTTCAGCATCAGTTAATGACACATCCATAAAGATCACTTTTGTAATCACGGTCTGACCGGATACGGCAACTGCTGCATATTGCGTGAGCTTTGGAATGCGCCGCTTCATTTTAGTTATCGCGTTGCCGATCGCTTCAATGTCTTGGATGGCCCTTTCATTTACTGCTCCTTTCGGAATAGGTTCAATCGCAACGGCTTCTACTCGGTAGCTGGAACTTGTCTTCGACAGCAACACCGCTTTGACACAATGGGAACCGATATCGATCCCTATCATCAGAGGTGCTTGTTTTTTTAGTAGTTGGCTCAGCATGTGAAGCGCCTGTTTCCTTTTAAGACTGTGTACCATAAAAATTTAGCACACAAAAATATTAATCGTTTTTTAATCAAGATATACTAGCAGTGTCTACCTGTAATTGGGAGTCTAACTAGGGATAATTCCGTGAAATTATTGAAAAGATTTTTACAATTCGTTTTTGTTTGTACCCTTTTAGGCGTGTTGACACTTATCAGTCTTTATTATTATGTCAAATCTGACATACCAAGTGTAGAGGTTTTGAAAGATGTTCAACTACAAACACCCATGCAAGTCTTTACACGAGACGGAAAACTCATCAATCAGTTTGGTGAAAAGCGCAGGATCCCTGTACGTTTGCAGGATGTTCCACTCCCCATGCGCAAAGCATTCTTAGCGACAGAAGATAACCGTTTTTACGATCATTTCGGCATTGACCCGATAGGTATCGTCCGCTCCGCTTTAGTGCTTATCACCACAGGGCAAAAAAAGCAGGGAGCCAGTACGCTCACCATGCAACTTGCCAGAAACTTTTTCTTAACAAGAGAGAAAGCCTATATTCGTAAAGTGAAAGAAATCTTTATTGCGTTGCATATTGAGCAGCTATTAACGAAAGACGAAATTTTTGAGCTTTACTTAAACAAAATTGAACTGGGTAATCGCGCCTTTGGTATCGGTGCAGCAGCACAAGTCTACTACGGTCGCTCACTATCAGAATTAACTTTAGCAGAAATGGCAATGATTGCAGGCCTGCCAAAAGCGCCTTCTGCGTTAAATCCAATTCGTAACCCAGAGCGCGCGCAATTGCGCCGGAATGTTGTGCTCGGACGAATGCTTGCTGAAAAGTATATTACCCGCGCAGAATATGATGAGGCGACACAAGCTCCCATCACAGCTAAATTCCATGGTGCCGAAATTGAGCTGTATGCACCTTACATTTCTGAAATGGTTCGCGCCTATATGGTCGAACGCTACGGTACTGATAAAGCCTATAACTCTGGCATGAAAGTTTACACCAGTGTGGAATCTGACATGCAACAGGCTGCTCAGCATGCATTAGTTGATAATTTACATGCCTACGATATGCGTCACGGCTTTAGAGGCGCAGAAGAAACCTATTGGCATGCTGAGACGGAATCGCCGCTCAGCCATGAAGACATTATTACTCGCCTTAAAAAGGTCAATGAAATTGGACCTTTAAAAGCCGCTGTGGTGCTAAACATTGCAGAAAAAGCGGCCGACCTGCTCTTAAAAACCGGTGAGCAAATTACATTGGAATGGTCAGGCTTAAGTTGGGCTAGACAATACATCAGTGAAACGCGTCAGAGCTTACCACCAAAAACAACCGCAGATATCCTCGCGCCGGGCATGCAAGTGTTTGTCCGCAAACAAGACGACGGCTGGATGTTAAGTCAGTTACCGCAGGCATCCAGTGCTCTTGTCTCACTCGACCCGCAGGATGGGCGTGTAAAGGCGATTGTGGGTGGCTATAGCTTTGAGCTTAGCCAATACAATCGTGCTACCCAAGCTAAGCGTCAAGTGGGTTCAAACATCAAACCCTTTATTTATTCATCCGCATTAGAAAATGGCTATACCCTAGCCACCATCCTTAATGATGCCCCGATTAATCATTGGGACAGAAACGTTGGCGTGGCTTGGCGTCCGAAAAACAGCCCTGAAGTGTATAACGGCCCAATCCGTATTCGCCGAGCGCTTGCACAATCGAAAAACGTGGTATCTGTTCGTTTGATCAAAGGCGTTGGCATAAATAAGGCTGCTGATCACTTGCTTAAATTTGGTTTTCAAGACGCAGATATTAATCGCAGTGAGTCATTGGCGCTTGGTAGTGCTGCACTGACTCCTATTGAAATGGCGCGCGGCATGGCCACTTTTGCCAACGGCGGTCACCTGATTGAGCCGTACTTTATCGATAAAATTACCGACTCATTCGGCACTGAGCTGGGTTCGGCAGAGCCATTATTGGTCTGCGACGAACAGCAGCTGGAAGAACAACCTGAGCGCTGTGCACCGCAAGTGATTTCGGAGCAAAACGCATTTCTGATTGCTGATGCACTTCATAGTGCAATCTGGGGTGGCGGTAGCTGGAAACATGACACGGGCTGGAGCGGCACAGGCTGGCGTGGTCAATGGTTAAAACGTCGTGATCTTGCTGGAAAAACGGGTACCACCAATGACTCGGTAGATACTTGGTTTACGGGCTTTAACCGTAATGTCCTCACCACAGTTTGGGTTGGCTTTGACGATGCGAGTAAATCCTTGGGTCGTGCGGCCTACAACGCTAACCTTGGTGATAACCAACTTGTTGGCGCAGAAGCAGGTGCGATTTCAGCACAACCTGCTTGGATAGACTTTATGCGTGAGGCACTTAAAGATGAGCCTTTGGCCCCGATAGAGCCACCTCCAGGGCTTATTTCAACTCGGATTGATTTAAAGACAGGGCTGTTGTCCCGTAAGAACGATTACACATCTCGGTTTGAATATTTCGAGCAAGGTACAGCCCCAACCAAATACGTATTAGATACGGATAGCAGCACACCGTTTGACGATACCGCCCCGCTACCCACTCACGAAGAGTTATTCTAAAATAGAAATGCCGATACAGATGTATCGGCATTTTTGTATTATATCTATTTTCTTAATAGCGTTATTTTAGATTTTGCGTCAACCAGAATAAATCGGAATGTATTCCCGCGGCTGTCACTTCTTTGCCTGCCCCTGGGCCTTGGATCACCAGTGGGTTTTGTTCATACCATTTAGTGTGGATCACAAAAATATTATCACCCGGTGTTAAATTCGCGATTGCCGAGCCGTTTGGTACCTGTGCAATGCCTACTTTTGCAGACACTTTGCCATTGCTTGCAATTTCAAGCGCACCAGTATAGCGAAGCGCAGCGTCATTCGCTGTGGCCTTTGCATAGTGTGTCGCATAAAAGTCATCGAGTTGCTGGCGATTTTCTAAAAACGTTTGCCATGAACCCACACTCAAGGACTCAGGCATTAACGCCTCTAATTCAATATCGTCAAGCTCAAGTTCAATGCCTAACTCTCGTGCTAAGATCAAAAGCTTACGCTGCATATCTCGGCCAGATAGGTCTTCGCGTGGATCAGGCTCGGTAAAACCAAGCTCTTGCGCTCCAAGCACTAACTCAGAAAATGCTTCAGAGCCATCATAGCGACTACAAAGCCAAGATAAAGTGCCAGAAAAGACGCCTTCAATTCTCACCACTTCATCACCACTATTTTGCAGATCCGCCAACGCAAAGTTAATGGGAAGACCTGCGCCAACACTGGTGTTGTAACGCCATAACAGGTTACGCTCTTGCAACTGCTGACGCAGCTTTGAGTACCAACCTTGTTGTGCCGTGCCGGCATATTTATTAGCGCTGATCAAATGGCAGTCATGTTCAACAAACTGTGGATACAACTCACTGAAACGCTCGCTCGCAGTAATATCGACCACCACTTTATGCTCGTAATCTAGCTCTTTAATACGAGTGAATAGCTCGGCTTCATTGTATTCGATGGCCTCATTTTGCCATTGCTGTTGCCACGATGCTAAGTTCAACCCGCTTGGACAGAACAACATTTGCTTAGAACGCAGTAAGCCAACCAACTTAAGATCAAAGTGCTCACTCAGCTTAGCGACTTGGTTTTTGCATTGTTCGATAAACACTTCACCCACATTGCCAACACCAGCCACAATCACTGCAAGCTCTCTGCCTTTATTCACCAAACGTTCGTGCAATATGGCAAGTAGATCGCTATCAATTGCTTGATCGGTTAACACTAAGCTGTAATGACGCTCTTGCAGCACAAAACGGGTGACAATCGCATGTTCATCCAATAGTTCCAGCGCCTGCTGATGTAACCCAGCAACATCCTGACTTGGGGCAACAATAGCAAAGCCTTGTACTTGCGACTCAATAATATTGGCACGTGAATCAAGCGCTTTGATCACAACATGGCTAAATTCAGATGGCACCAGTAAGTGTGCCTCTCCACCTTTAACAAAATGATGAATGCTATGCTGGATAAGCTGGCTTAGCTGCTTCACTTCGCCACTTTTTAGCTGCTCAACGCGTAACAGGTCAAGTTGTCCAAAAGTGGTAATAAAGCGCTTCTCTTTGCTATAGCCTGCCTTTACTATCTCAGTGCCAAGCGCATCGGCATCAAAGCTGCTGCGAACTTGTAGTTTTATATCGGTATCTTTAAGTGGAGACAGCGTTTTTGCATGCAGTACCGGATTACCTAATCGTGCGAGTAATTCAGCTTGACCACGACATACCTTAGTGTATTTTATGGCATTAGCGACTTTACGTGGATCCGTACTGAATACGCCAGTTGTATCCGTCCAAATTGATACTTGAGCGGCATCAAGATAACTTGCCAACAAAGTCGCGCTATAGTCACTGCCATTTCGACCTAAAGTCACCGTTTCACCTTGTGCATTTGCGGCAATAAAACCGGTAACGATATAGATAGCGTGTTCATCAATTGTGCGATAACACGCTTCTTTGTTATGGGCATGTAGTAACACTCCATCTTGTTGTACAAATAACGTACGAGTGTCGATAGCTTTGGCTTCAATGCCTTGAGAACTTAGGTAGTTTGCTAATATACGAGCCGACCATAGCTCTCCATGTGCAAGTAAACTCGCGTAGTGAAGATGTTGTTCTTCTCTTCCCAAAGCGATTGCTTGCAGCTCATTGACAAGCTGTTTGAGTAACACACTGTGTTGTTCACCTACAAACAGGGCATCAATTAATTCTCGTTGATGATTTTCAACTTGTAATAAAACATCGTTGAATGCACGAACATCTTGCTGCTCAAAGCTTTGCCATAACTTCACTAGGGTATTCGTTGTTTTTCCTGCAGCAGAAACCACAACACTGTCACCTAGTTGACATTGCTCTAACACTATCTTGGCAACCGCCTGATAACGCTCTGGCGAGCTTAAACTCGAACCACCAAACTTATGTACTACTTTTGCCATTTACTCACCACAACGCTACTGTATGTGCAGGCGTTAACTTGAATGACTTAGCATCATCACTCGCCTGACTTTCATCAATACATGCAAATCCCGATTCCAGATCTGCAATGAGATCCTGTGCATCTTCAATGCCCACAGAAATACGAATTAACGTGTCGCCCACTCCCGCTTCTAAACGTGCTTGCGGATCCATACCTGCGTGTGTCATCGTCGCTGGATGGCAAATAAGACTCTCAACCCCACCTAGAGATTCTGCCAATGAGAAGTGCGTTAGAGACGTTAAAAACTTCGCTGAAGTTTGCAGATCGCCTTTGATATCAAAGCTCACCATACCACCAAAACCGAGCTGTTGTTTTTTCGCAAGTTCGTGTTGAGGATGCGACTCAAGGCCTGGGTAATAAACTTGGCTAACATACGGCGACTTTTCTAAATACTCCGCAATCAGCTGAGCATTTTCTTGATGCTGGCGTAAACGCACGTTTAAGGTGCGCAGTCCACGTAAAGTAAGATAACTATCAAAAGGTGCGCCGGTAATACCGATATTATTCGCCCACCAAGCTAACTCATCACCCAACTCCTGTGTACGCGCGATCACCGCGCCCCCCACGACATCAGAATGACCATTGATATATTTAGTAGTTGAATGCACGACTACATCCACGCCAAAGGTAATGGGGTTTTGTAGTGCAGGAGACAAGAAGGTGTTGTCGGCGGCGACCAAAGCCCCCACAGCATGTGCTGCATTTACGACAGTTTCTATATCCGTGAGCCTTAATATTGGGTTACTTGGTGTTTCAATCCAAACTAATTTAGGTTTGATCTGCTGCAGCTGTGCAAGACTTTCAGGTTGCGTGAGATCCAACACGGCTAATTTGAGCAGTCCACGCTTAGCAAGCGATGTAAACAAGCGATAGCTACCACCGTAACAGTCATGTGGAATAACCAGCGTATCGTCATGGTTAAGTAGCTGAGTTACTAGGTGAACAGCAGCCATGCCAGTGGCGGTAATAATGCCACGAGCACCACCTTCAAGTTCAGTCAGTGCCTGTGCAAGCACATCACGATTAAAGTTACCACTGCGGCCATAATCGTAGTCGCGTTTGGTATCAAAATCGGCAAAAGAATAGGTGGTAGAAAGGTAAAGCGGTGGCACTACTGCCCCATGTGCTTTATCAGCTTCTATACCGTGACGCACTGCAACCGTCGATTTATTAACTTGACTCATAAGGTCACCTAGATAGTTGGATGTTTAGACGTCTAAAAGGTTAGAGCAACAGAAACTAGAAGTCAAAACATTTATACTGCTAAATGGCTAAATAACTAGTATTTGACTATCTTTTTTAAACCGATAAAATTTCGCCACTCTAGGCGTTGCTAATACGACTGAGTTATTGAAAACTATGGCAGAGATTCTTCTATCTCGCTATGGCGGATTAGTTTATTCATCTATTTGAGTTTGGGATTTATCTTTAATTCGTAAGGTTATCCCTATATTCATGCGGTTGGTGAATAATGTAGACCAGAACCCAGTCATATTGGCATTGATGTAACTGAGGCAAGTACACAATTATGGCAAAATGGAACGGTGAGTATATTCACCCATATGCAGAACACGGTAAGAAAGCAGAGCAAGTAAAAAAGATCACGGTGAGCATACCTCTGAATGTACTCAAAGTGCTAACTGATGAGCGTACACGTCGCCAAGTGAATAATTTACGTCATGCCACGAACAGTGAGCTTTTATGTGAGGCGTTTCTACATGCCTTCACAGGTCAGCCACTGCCGAGCGATGAAGACTTGAGAAAAGATAATCCAGAGCGTATTCCATTAGAAGTAAGACAAATAATGGAAGAGCGCGGTTTGGAGATCCCAGAAATAAACGAAGAGTGATAACTACTCTTTCTCTGTGGACATACAGACACAAAAAAAGCCTCAATCGAGGCTTTTTTATTTGGATAATACCAATAGTATTATTCCATATATCCAGCTGGCATATCGATTTGTGCCACGCCTGATTCAATTGCAGCTACCGCTACTGCTTTTGCGATACGAGGTAACAAACGCGGATCCATTGGTTTTGGAATAATGTACTCAGGACCAAACTCAAGACTATCCACATCAGCCGCTTTTAACACTTCAGCTGGCACAGGTTCTTTCGCAATCGTTCTAATTGCTTCAACTGCTGCAATCTTCATCTCGTCATTGATAGCAGTTGCACGTACATCAAGCGCACCACGGAAGATAAACGGGAAACACAGCACGTTATTTACTTGGTTTGGATAATCTGAGCGACCTGTCGCCATGATCAAATCATTACGTGCACCGTGTGCAACTTCAGGGCTGATCTCAGGATCTGGATTAGAGCAAGCGAATACCACTGGCTTGTTAGCCATTAACTTTAGATCTTCAGCAGAAAGTAAGTCTGGGCCAGAAACACCAACAAATACGTCCGCATCCGCAATCACGTCTTGTAACGTACGCTTATCCGTGTTGTTTGCAAACAGCTCTTTGTATTCATTTAGGTCATCACGGCGAGTATGGATCACGCCTTTTCTGTCCAGCATATAGATGTGCTCACGTTGAGCACCACACTTAATCAACAATTCCATACAAGCAATAGCAGCTGCACCCGCACCAAGACACACAATAATCGCATCATGAATATCTTTACCTTGGATTTCCAACGCATTCAGCATACCCGCAGCGGTTACAATTGCGGTGCCGTGCTGATCATCATGGAATACAGGAACGTCACAACGTTCGATTAGCGCGCGCTCAATTTCAAAGCACTCTGGCGCTTTAATATCTTCAAGGTTAATACCGCCAAATGTGTCTGCGATATTTGCCACCGTATTGATGAAGTCTTCGGTGGTGTTGTGCTTAACTTCGATATCGATTGAATCAAGACCCGCAAAACGCTTAAATAATAGCGCCTTACCTTCCATAACAGGCTTTGACGCCAAAGGACCTAAATTACCCAAGCCAAGAATTGCCGTACCATTACTGATCACCGCAACCATATTTCCTTTACCCGTATAACGGTATGCATTCGCCGGATCAGCCGCGATTTCACGTACTGGCTCTGCAACACCTGGGCTATATGCAAGTGCTAAGTCTTTTACGGTCTCGGCAGGTTTAGTGAGTTCAACACTGATTTTACCTGGAACGGGCTTCTCGTGATAATCTAGAGCTTGTTGACGAAAATCTGTCATGACGCGATATTTTCCTACGAAGTTAATGTGAGAGTGTGGTAAACGTTCGCATTCTGAATGTTGGCAACCTATCATGCTGGTTACAGCAACACACAGTGCGATTAACTATATGAGCGACGACATTCAACCACTCAACAAGCGTTTGTGCTTTGCTGTCGCGGTATGTCAATAGGACATATAGTTAATCGACCGTATTCACACAATACCGAGTTTTGCTCATTATTCAAGTAAAATCAGGTCTATCCACTAGCACGGTATTTTCTATACTTTTCCGAGAAGATAAGCTCAATTTTAAGAAATATTTCACAAATAATGTGACTAAAACTTAAAAAACAAGACGCAAAAACCAGCACAAAATGCAGAAAATTAGCACAGATGCACACTAATTATAAAAACAATAAGAAATTTGCAACTTAACTAATTTTAACGTCAAGATACCCGCATTTAATCGCAATATACTGATTTTAGTTTATATAAAGTGCTCATAACTGATACTATTTACTATATGAGCTTTGATTATTTTCACAACTTAAGCTCGTAAATGTTCAGTATTTATCTACTAAATAGAGTTTTTACTCTACCCAAGAGATCAGTAAAGTTTTGCTGCCAAACTGGCAAGTTTTCTATTTTAGAAGAATAAAAGACACAATGAAGGCGTGATGACTGACGGTTTGTCTGTTGATGCAGAATAGGATGTATCAATCGGGAAGGTATTTTCAAACCGGCACAAAAAAAGCACCCTAAGGTGCTTTTTTCGACTAGACCAACAAGATTACTTCTTGCTGCTAAGTGCACCGAAACGCTTGTTAAAGCGATCTACACGGCCACCTGTGTCAAGGATCTTCTGCTTACCAGTGTAGAACGGGTGACACGCAGAACATACGTCTAGGTGAACATCTTTACATAGCGTTGAACGAGTTTCGAACTTGTTACCGCAAGAGCACGATGCAGTGATCGTCTCGTAATTAGGGTGAATACCTTCTTTCATAGCAACCTCTAGTTAAGGCCGTATCGCTCTCCAAACCCGAAGTCTGGCACCATACGTAGTTATACAAAAATATGGACGCGTATTTTAGTGCCTAACTGAACAATCTACAAGCAATATTTCAGAGTTTTTTATCACCGTCGTAGAGTACGTTTTCAATTCGTACCACCTTAGGTATATACTTCGTCACTGCGCTCACTTTATGGAATTGTAATACATGCTCATTCTTGAAGTAGCTTTAAAGCTGCCACTGCACCGAACATTCGACTATTTGCTAGCACCAACCATGCAAGTTGAAGCAGGAATGAGAGTCATCGTCAATTTTGCCAACCGTCGCTGCACTGCGATAGCGCTTGCTAAAAAAGACGACACCGATGTACCAAAAGATAAGCTCAAGCAAATTATTGAGGTGTTGGACGAGCACCCAGTCTTTAATCAAGCACAACTTAGCTTCTTACACTTTGTCTCTCAGTATTACTGTCATCCAATTGGCGATACCTTATTCACAGCACTACCGGCGGTACTTAGAGATGGTGGAAGCCCAGACAAAACTCAGATCCCTATCGTCAGATTAACGGAAAAAGGGCAAAAGCTACCAACACTGCGAGCCAAAAAGCAACAAGCACTGCTTTCTCAATTGTACAAAGGTGGTGCAATAAAATTAAGCGAACTCAAAGCACTCGGATTTGCTAGCCAAACAATTAAAGCATTGGAAGAAAAAGCGCTTATCTCACAATCTATTGAGCATGATAGTGATTGGTCGCAAAACGAATTACAGCTAGGCGAAAAGCCGCGCCTAAACGACCAACAAGCGACTATTTGCAGCGCCGTCAATGCTCAAGTCGGTTACCGTACCTTTTTAATCGAAGGTGTAACGGGAAGTGGTAAAACCGAAGTCTACTTACAGAGCCTTGAAAACATAATAAAAGCGGGTAAGCAAGCACTGATCTTGGTGCCTGAAATTGGACTCACACCACAAACGATCAACCGCTTCAAAAAGCGCTTTAATAACCTGCCCATTGATTTATGGCACTCAAATCTAACCGATAATGAGCGCCTACATACTTGGCGTCGCGCCGAAAAGGGTCTGAGTGCTTTGGTTATCGGTACGCGCTCGGCCATTTTTTTGCCCTTTCAAAATCTCGGCATGATCATCGTTGACGAAGAGCACGACAACTCGTTTAAACAACAAGAAGGTCTGCGCTATCACGCCAGAGATCTCGCTGCATTTCGAGCGCATCAGGCACACTGCCCTTTACTTTTGGGAACAGCAACACCGGCATTAGAAACATTACACAAAGCCATAACCAACAAATATCAACTCGTCACACTGAGTAAACGAGCGCAGACCCAGCACGACAACCAATTTCATCTTGTCGACATGAAAGGTCAGCCAGAACAAGGCGGGTTTTCACCAATGAGTTTACATTGGATGGAAAAAACACTAGCTCGCGGTAAGCAGGTTATGGTGTTTCTAAATCGTCGGGGTTTTGCACCAACATTGATGTGTCACGAATGCGGATGGCTTAATACCTGTAAACATTGCTCTACCAGCGCCACGTACCATAAAAATATGAACCGCTTGGTATGCCATCATTGCGGTGAACAGGACTTTGTACCGAGACAGTGTCCTGATTGCGGCAGCACCCAAATCATGCCTACAGGACTTGGTACAGAACAACTCGAAGGGTTTTTAAGTGAGCGCTTCGCTGATATTCCCGTCACTCGTATTGACCGAGATTCTACACGCCGTAAGGGCAGCCTTGAGAGCGCACTTGACGAAATTAATCAAGGTGGTGCGCGAATTTTGGTCGGCACTCAAATGCTTGCCAAGGGCCACCATTTTGCTGATGTCAGTCTTGTGATTATCTTGGATGTGGACTCAGGACTTTACTCTTGCGACTTTAGAGCAACCGAGCAAATGGCGCAGCTTATTACGCAAGTTGCTGGACGAGCCGGACGCGCCGGTGAAGCGGGAACCGTGTTATTGCAAACGCATTTTCCAGAACATCCATTATTGCAAGATTTAATCAATAACGGCTACGGTGACTTTGCACGATATGCCTTACAAGAACGTGAAGAAGCAATGCTTCCCCCCTTCGCACACTTAGCTATCATCCGCGCCGAGGCAACAAATATAAATACAGTATTGCGCTTTTTGTCGGATTTGGTTCCAGCTACCCCCTATCCTGGTATACAATTGCTGGGTCCAATTCCAGCACCACTTGAACGAATAGCTGGAAAGTTCAGATATCAATTACATATACACGCACAACAACGCACTGTGCTGCGGGACTACCTTTCGCAACTTGCGCGCTATATTGCTACGCATGAGTCTGCCAATCGAGTACGCTGGAGCATAGATGTTGATCCAATGGATAGCTATTAAAATCAAATAACCTATGGCACAGCACGATTACATCAATAAGAAACCTAAAGGCAAGGGGAAAGACAAGCCTGAAAAATCGGCGAAATTTCCTGTTATTGCTGCTATTTTTGCATTTCTACTAATCGGAGGGTTTGCCTACGGTCTTTGGTTTATAAAAACCAATGCCGATCCTAAAGAAGTAGAACAAGCCAAAAACCCGCATCCAGTTGCCGAGCAAAAGGTTAGTAAACCCAAGCCTCGCCCACCTGAGTTCATTGAAGAAATTAAAAATCATGAAATCAAGGTCGAAGTTAAAGAGATCGAGAGCAAAGGTCCTTATCAAATGCAGTGTGGTTCATTTAGAACCCATAGCCAAGCCGAAGCCATGAAAGCCAAAGTTGCGTTTGCAGGGTTAATCGCGGAGATCCGTCGTACCGAAGGGAGTAACGGTGTCTGGTATCGTGTCCGTCTAGGCCCCTACGATACCAAGCGTTTAGCAGAAAGCGATAAAAACAAATTACAACGCGTTGGGATATTTGGCTGCGGGATTTGGGGCTGGACTTGATTTTTATAAGTCCACCCATATTTCCTACTAATCTAGAGTTACACGGGCACAGGCCCAGATAAGGATTACTATGACTACCATCGTTAGTGTTCGTCGCGATGACAAAGTGGTTATCGGCGGTGATGGCCAAGTTTCGCTTGGTAACACAGTTATGAAAGGCAACGCACGTAAAGTACGTCGTCTATACAATGGTAAAGTACTGGCAGGTTTCGCTGGCGGTACAGCTGATGCATTTACATTATTTGAACGCTTTGAAGCAAAGCTTGAGATGCACCAAGGCCATCTCACTAAAGCAGCCGTAGAAATGGCAAAAGACTGGCGTACCGACAGAGCATTAAGAAGGCTTGAAGCCCTACTTGCGGTAGCCGATGAAACCGCCTCGCTTATCATCACAGGTAACGGCGACGTGGTGCAGCCAGAGCATGATCTTATTGCTATCGGCAGTGGTGGTAATTTCGCACAGGCAGCTGCAACCGCACTACTTGAAAATACCGACTTAAGTGCGAAAGAAATCGTGGAAAAGAGCCTAAAGATCGCCGGCGATATCTGCGTATTTACCAATAATTTCCAAACTATCGAAGAATTGTAATAGGACTCGTCATGACAGCTATGACTCCAAGAGAGATTGTGCACGAGCTTGATCAACACATTATCGGTCAGGACAAAGCCAAAAAAGCCGTCGCGATTGCACTGCGCAACCGTTGGCGTCGTATGCAGCTTGATGAAGAGCTGCGTGCAGAAGTTACACCAAAGAATATTTTGATGATCGGCCCAACGGGTGTGGGTAAAACTGAGATTGCCCGCCGTCTAGCAAAGCTTGCTAACGCACCATTTATCAAAGTAGAAGCGACTAAGTTCACCGAAGTGGGTTATGTTGGTAAAGAAGTTGAGACCATCATCCGCGATCTAGTCGAGGTTTCTTTTAAGCTAACACGTGAACAACAAACCAAGAAATTCAAATTCCGCGCTGAAGAAGCCGCCGAAGAGCGTATTTTAGATGCACTTTTGCCACCAGCAAAAGACGCTTATGGTGAGTCTCAGCCAAATGAAAACTCGTCAACACGCCAAGTATTTCGTAAGAAACTACGTGAAGGTCAGTTAGACGACAAAGAAATTGAGATCGACATCGCAGAAACGGCGCCTCATGTTGAGATCATGTCTCCTCCTGGTATGGAAGAAATGACCAGCCAGCTACAGAGCATGTTCCAAAACATGTCGGGTGACAAGAAAAAGAACCGTAAGCTGAAAATTAAAGAAGCACTTAAGCTATTGATTGAAGAAGAAGCTGCAAAGCTTGTTAATCCAGAAGAGCTTAAAGAGCAAGCTATTGAGTCAGTTGAACAAAACGGTATCGTGTTTATTGATGAAATCGATAAAATTTGTAAGCGTGGTGAATCTTCTGGCCCAGATGTTAGCCGTGAAGGTGTACAACGCGACTTACTACCACTTATCGAAGGTTCAACCGTTAATACTAAACACGGTATGGTAAAAACCGACCACATTTTATTTATCGCGTCAGGTGCGTTCCAAATGGCCAAGCCGTCGGATTTAATCCCTGAACTACAAGGTCGTTTACCTATTCGCGTTGAACTAGAAGCACTAACTGCGGGTGATTTCAAACGTATTCTAACTGAGCCAAATGCATCTCTTACAGAGCAGCAACAGGCGCTACTGAAAACAGAAGACGTCACTATCGACTTTACCGATGACGCTATCACCAAACTGGCTGAAGCTGCATATCAGGTCAACGAGAAAACTGAAAACATCGGTGCGCGTCGCCTTCACACTGTGATGGAAAAACTGATGGAAGAGATTTCATTCGATGCCAGTGAAAAGGCCGGTGATACCTTGACGATTGATGCCGCCTACGTTGAACAGCATTTAGACATGCTTGTTCAGGATGAAGATTTAAGCCGCTTCATTCTGTAAATGAAAATCAAAAGCGGAGCAAGGCTCCGCTTTTTGAGTTATACCAATTATGTATCAAGTCACCAAACTTCATTATCATACGCTCAGTAAAGTGCTCGATGTTTATTTTGAGGATGGCCGCTGTTTTACGCTAAGTGCCGAATTCTTGCGAACACACTCACCATCAGCCGAAGTCCAAGGACATAGTCCAGCGCAAAAGCAACTCGTGCTAAACAAACAGAATGTCGCCATAAAGAGAATTGAACCTGTTGGTCACTATGCGGCACGCTTTGTTTTTGATGATGGTCACGACTCAGGGCTCTACAGCTGGCAATACTTATATACCATAGCTACACAACACGATGCGCTATGGCAGGAATATGTAAACGCGGTAGAAGAGTATAAAACCCAAAAGGACAGCGTACCTATCAAGTTTGTGCCTTAAATTTACTGTTGATAAGCAGCCTGATACGAAGATTTGACATTATCGACCAAGCTATCTAAAACCTTTAAATTCACCTTATTGGGGAAGAAATCAGCTTGTGCCGCTAGCTTGTTACGCATCTTCATTAGTGTCACTCGATCTTCTTTTAAAAACGCAACACTCGCGGCTATATACTCTACCCAAAGGAACTCGGCAGGATTATTCTTCGCAGAGAGCAGAAGTGCCTCTCCAACCTCTATCGCCTGTTCTCGCTTTCCCGCCATAGCGTAATTCTGAAATAAATGCCATTGCAAACTTGCTTGCTGCTCTCCAGTCATGGTTTTATATTGCTCAATGAGCATTGCAGCTTCTAAATAACAACCCTGATTATACAGTACTCGCCACCCAGAGTTAGGTGTTTGATCAAAGCTTTTATAATTCATATTAGTCATGTTATTGCGTACAGTATCGAAGCTATCTCGACATAACATCGAAGCTTGAACAGAAAAGTTTCCCATAGCCAAAAGTAAAAATAGCCCCCGGATACAAGAATGACGTGTGGAGAGTTTCATTTAAATATTCCTTTTCAACATGTGATTTTCTCTTTATAAAACATACCTTTTAAAGATGCAAACCCCTACCTAAGACGATCCGGAAAATTTCTACAACAGTACATATTACTCACGATGTTGAATAGAGTCACCTTAAATGCAATACGCTTCTCAATATTCAAAATGACAATCAACCTGAACCTTAAAAATAATAAGCAAGCTCATTTCTTATCAGAGCCTCAGGTTTAATAAAAAACCCCACTATAAATTAAGTGGGGCTTTGACATTAAGAACCTCAGGTTGAATTGGTGTTTATACCTGATACTTAGCCACGGCTTCGTGTAATACGCGCGCTTGCTCTGCGACTTCTTCACTACTTTGCGCATTAGAGCGAGCATGCTCTGAGGCACCTTGCGCAATGTCTCTGATCTTAACCACGTTTTTATTCACTTCTGAAGCAACTTGGTTTTGTTCATCAATTGCCGTCGCGATATGTGTGCTCATTTCCATAATCGTTTGCACATCTTGGGTGATCATGCTGAGCAACTCCCCTGCTTTTTCGGCTTGCGACACACTTTCATTGCCTTGCTCACGACATTGTTCCATGATGTTCACCACTTCTCGTGTACGCTGTTGCAATGTAGAAATGATGCTTTCGATTTCTTGCGTGGAGTCTTGAGTACGCTGCGCAAGTGACCTAACTTCATCCGCCACAACAGCAAAACCTCGACCTTGCTCACCTGCGCGCGCAGCTTCAATAGCAGCGTTTAGCGCAAGTAAGTTTGTTTGTTCTGCAATACCACGGATCACATCTAATACCGAGCCAATGGTTTCACCATCACGCTCTAACTGAGCAACAACGCTTGAAGCACCACCTAACGATTCCGATAACTGCATGATGTGCTCAATTGTTGCTGTAACTTCGCGGCGACCTTGTTGCGCATTTTCATTCGTTGTCTCGGCTTTATGCGCCGCTTCACCCGTATTATGAGAAATGTCTTGGATCGTCGCTTGCATCTCGGTTGCAGCGGTTGCGACCATATCCGCTTCGTGCAACTGCTCAGCCATACCAGTACTCGTTTGGGCTGTTGTCTCCGTTAAATGATCCGTAGCTTCATTAATCGTTGCCAACGCTCCATTCACATCAGCAATGAGATCTCTAAAGTCAGAAATTAAGCTATTAAAATCACGGGTCATAATCGTGATTTCGTCATTACCGCTTTGTTCAATTTGTAGACTTAAATTATTTTCACGACGAATGCGCTCAATGGTTTGATAAACGCGCTCTACAGGTTGAATAATTGAGCGACTAGTCGATAACACCAAAGTCATCACGATAATGCCAGCTACAACAAACACACCAATGGCGAGCATCTGAGTTTTATCAACGTTTTCTTTGATCTCTGCCTTTGCCTGCTCAACAACCTCAGAGACTACAGCATCACTTTTCTCAACACTAACTTTCATTTTGCCTAGCGCACCGCTCGTCAAATCTAAGCCAAGTGCTTCTTGTGCCCGGACTAAACTCGCAAATTTGGATTGATAGGTGTTCAATAAGCTGAGCAACTTAGATTGATATTGAGCGTTAAACCCAGCACTACGAATTTCCTGTGAAAACTGTGCAACAAGCTCGTCAAAACGCTTAAGATATTTGGTATCAAAACGTAACATAAAGTCTTTTTCGGCTCGGCGAAGCTGCAGCATGGTTGAAAGGAGTTGATAATTCTGCTGCTCTTTTAGTAGTGTTTCTACCTCGTGTACCGCACCACGAAGCTCACCGTAAAGAGCATCCTTTGGATGCAAACCAATTGTTTTTTGTAATTGCACCACTTTTTGAAAGTCATCGTAATAACTTTTTGCTAAGCGTTCAAATTCGTTGATCCGACCTAAATCGATATCAAAATCAGAAAAAGTACCTTGTAACAAAGCAAGCTTAGTTTGCAGCTCACGATACTCGTTTTCAAACTCATCGAGTGAATCTACCTGCTTGTAAAAAAGGAAATTTTTCTCGTGTTTGCGCATTGCTAATTCATGAATGTCGAGCTCTTCTGCATATTGAATGGTTTCATTCAATTTCAGCATAGTACGAGCTTCGTACATGATCATAATTAACATAACAACCAAGGCAATCCCTACCACTAATGCATTCACTTGCAAACGACGTCTGATAGTCAGATTTTCTAATACCGCCATCGGCTTACCTACAATGTTAATAGACTGGCTAAAGTATAGCTGAAGCCTTCCGCCCTTGCCTCATAATAGGTAATTATTCTGGGTTCATATTACAAATTAATATATTTACGCCGCTTTTACATACAAATTATTAACACCGTTCCAGAGTTGATTGTGTAATAAATCAATATTATGCCATTGACCTCCCATCAACCACTCCACTAGCAAGCTAGGATCAGATGGAAAATAAAACGATGCCTTCGCGTCTGTTTGCAGCCACTCTTCCAGCGCGCCAGCATTGAGATAATTCATCACTTGGGCATGACCGAGCTCCGCTAGCGTCTGCGCATTATTCTGCTGTTCAAATTGACCATCTAATGGTTTAAGTAGCAGTTTCTTACCGAGTTTTAATGCTTCACTAGAAAGCTCAAACCCAGCATTTGCAATCACGCCACTGGTATTTCTTAAGTCTTGAATAAACCCAGAACGACTCGGTTTTCTCAGGTGAATATGTTGCAACGAAGCATTGTCGGCATCCGGGTGATAGCAGTAAAATTCCTTATCGGGGAAGTCTTTTAACAACTCAATAATGCTATCCAATGCTTCAAACGGCAGATAAACCAAAACTTTGTTAATTATCGATGCACATTGCTCCTGCTCAGCCTCATAAGGAATAAAAGGCGGAATAATATGCTTATCAAACGGTTGCCAGTGCACCCCAAGATGAATATCAGCTGGTGCAAAATACCGGATCAGGGCTTTGTGCCAAGGCTGTACGGCAAATTGTGGAACAGCATCATATAAATATGACGCTTGATGACTCATTGCTATCACTGGAACCTTTGCCAGCTTTCCTGCCCACGCACTGACAGGCTCAAAGTCGTTAAAGATCAAATCATAACCTGATACATCTAATTTTCTAACGTCGCGAATAAACTCACCAAACTTGAGCGACTGAAAAGTTTTTAAACGATTTAACTGGCCACGCTCGGTAACGAATGACAACCCTCGGCAACTGCGATAATCACCAAAGTCATGCATATCGAAATAGTTTTCCGAAGGACGTCCAGAAAAAAAGTAGTCAACAGAAATTCCCATGTTGCGAAAGCAATTTGCCATTACCCGAGCCCGAGTAGTATGGCCATTTCCCGTTCCTTGAACACCATATAGTATTTTCATACGCTTCCTAATATCACTATCGCTAAACTTGCACAGGCGACACCCATTGCCGCACCAAGCACCACATCAAGTGGATAATGTACCCCTACAATTACGCGTGACAATGACACTCCTGAAGCCCAAATCATCAACGGAAACGCAGCCAGAGGAATTTGCTCCATCAAGCAAGTCGCATATAGCCAAGCGCCAGCACTATGCCCCGAGGGCAGACTAAATTTGTCGCTCGGCGTCAACAAGGCCTTCACTGCGTAGCAGTCACATGGTCGTAATCGTGCAAAACGATTTTTTAGATAGAAGTAAAGCGGCCTTTCAATTGCAAAAGCCAAAATCACGGTGAGTGCAAATTGCTGACCTAACTGCTCCAAAAACAGAGCACACGCAATTGCGACCAACACATAGAGTCCACCGTTGCCACTTTTGGATAGACCTAATGCTATCAATCTAAACCAGTTTCTTGGTTTAGGGCAAAACACCACAAAGTATAATGCAGCGTCCAGCTCGGCTAGTTTTGCTTTCATCATTCGAGTCACGCCTAATTGCTCACAATATCAGCATAGAAGAGCAAAATAACAAATGGGTGACACTTTTAAGACACAAATATGTAAGTTGAATCAAAGCATTGCTAAGCACAAGTATGAGAGTATACTGGTTATCGACAATCAATATTCGAGGATTCAATATGGAATACAGCACTTCTGATCTTTGCGACCACTTTGCTGATGTGGTTGATGTGCTAGAGCCTATGTTCATCAATTTTGGCGGCCAGACGTCATTTAGTGGTCGTATCACTACCGTCAAATGTTTTGAAAACAATGAGCAAATCCAAGATGTACTACAACAAGACGGTACTGGTCGTGTGCTGCTTGTTGATGGTGGAGGTTCAACTCGTCGTGCACTAGTTGATATTGATTTAGCTGAGCTAGCGGTCGAGAACAACTGGCAAGGCATCATCGTTTACGGTGCGGTGCGCCATGTTGATGAGCTAGAAGAAAGCGATATTGGCATTCAAGCGATCGCTTCTATCCCAGTGGCAGCAGATAGCAGTGGCAGCGGTGAAGTTGGCATTCCCGTTAATTTCGCAGGTGTCTCCTTTTACGAAGATGATTTTGTTTACGCCGATTCCACCGGCATTATCATCTCTGCAGAAGAGTTAGTTTTAGAAGATGATAACGAAGACAATTAAGCGCTAGAAGTAACAGTCATGAGTACAGCAGTCCGTATATATGATGAAAGTGATATTGCCACTTTTGTCAGTGCAAGAGCCGGTGAAACCAGAATTTGGCAAAGCATAAGCTTTTTACAATGTGATCATGACTACGCGGCTTCGCTTAGAGACGCGGCCCAATTTGGGATCCGTTATGTGTTGTTGGGGATCCCTGAAGATATAGGTCCGCGCGCCAATTGCGGGCAAGGCGGCGCCGAGCTCGGTTGGCGAGCCTTCTTAAAACGCTTTTTAAATCAGCCCGATAACCAGTTTTTGTCGGGCGATAAGATTTTGTTGCTAGGCGAGGTGGATACCCACGCTATTCAAACACGTGCACTATCGCTCGATAATACTAATAGCGAACAGCTAGCACAGTTACGCACTCTCTGTGCTGACCTCGACAACCAAGTTATTGCAACCCTAGCACCTATCTTTGCAGCAGGCTTAGAGCCGATCATCATCGGTGGTGGCCACAATAATGCTTTTGGTATTTTGCAGGCACATTTTGAAGCCAGCAAGCGTGCTGCAGGTGCTATCAACTTTGACCCTCACGCTGACTTTAGAGCTTGTGAAGGTAGACATAGCGGTAATGGCTTCAGTTACGCGCATCAAGCTGGTAGCTTGTCACATTATCATGTCATTGGCTTGCACGAGCACAAAAACAACCAAACAATCCTTACTCAATTGCAAAACGCTGGATTCGGATTTTCAAGTTATCAAGCAATAAAAACCAGACAAACTCAGAGCTTATCCGCATCACTCGATAAAGCGTTGGCGACGATGCCAAGTGACATTCCATTAGGCGTAGAGTTAGACGTTGATGCCATCGTCGGTATGCCTGCAAGTGCCCTGACCTATCAAGGCTTCACAACTAGCGATGCCGAATATTTTGTTTACCGTATGGCTCAGACTCGAAATGCTAAATATTTGCACTTATGTGAAGCAGCCCCAGCTAGACACCCACTTGGTGAGCAGGCAGGTATCGAACATTGTGGCCAAATACTAACAAACCTTACAAACGCTTATTTAAGTACCCGTCAACAGAAACGCTAAACACTGTCACAGCCAAAACCAATGTAAAGGTAAGCCGCTCCTAATTATTGAGGCAGCCTTTGTTTGAGCCAACTGATCAAAATATTGCTGTTCTGTGGTCGAGAAAAGTAAAACCCTTGCGCTGCCACCGTGCCAATGCTTTTTACAAACTCGAGTTGCCCGAGAGATTCAATACCCTCGCCAATCACGCGACAGTGCTTTTCTTGATGCATCTCTACAATGCCTTTTACCAAGGATTTGGTATGCCCCATATGCTCAGGTTCTTGCGTCATATTGCGCGACAGTTTCACGTACTCAAAACGCAGTGCCGGTAATTTAGCAAGCACCAGCGGTGCATCACCAAAGCTATCGACACACATTTTTACACCCAAGTTCTTCAAACGACTGATCATCGCAATTTCTTGCTCATCTAGTTCGGCAAGCATACTAGCTGGACACTCGATAATGATAGCACCGGGGCTTAACTGATGGTTGAGCATGGTGTAATCAATAAACTCGATAAAGCTTTCGCTCAACAGCTCAGCACCAAAGACATTTATACTGATGGGAACGCTGATCCCTTCCATTTTCAGTGCCAATGCGATTTCGCAAGCGCGCTCTAGTACATATTCAGCAACGGGAATAGCAAGTCCAACTAAACGAATATCATCAATGAACTCATTGGCACTTAAAATCCCTTGCTTTGGATGCTGCCAGCGCAACAGTAATTCCACAAACTCAATACTGTTATCTTCATGACGAACGACTGGATGAAAATAGAGCTCAAATTCAGATCGAAAGTTGATTTTAGCTAACTCCGACAACCTAACCTGTTGCTCCAGTCGATGAATTTGCATACGTTGTTGATACGGTACGACTTGTTGATGGCTATGCTGATGCGCTTCTGATTGTGTATCTAGCGCTAAAAACACGCAAGAAATCAGGTTCTCAAGTTGCCCCATTTCTTCATCGCAATTTACGTAACTCGCACGCATCATGATCTCTAACGTACAGCTACCAACATTGAATGGCTTTAAAGTGCTGTTTGATATTTCCTCTATCAGCTGCTCATGAAAGTGCTTACCATGCTTTAACGAACATATAAACGCAAAGTTAAGACCACCTAGATGCGCCATTTTCGCAGTTTCATTGCCATGAGTGATGGCCATAACATCACCGGATTGCAAACATTGCGCAATACGATTAGCCGATTGAGCTAACAGCAAGTCACCAAACTCACGCCCCAAATGAAAATTTACCTGCTCGAAACCCATGAGACGGACTAGCACGAGCATACAAGGGCTCCCTTCCGTTTGGCGATATTCATTAAAAGCACGTTTAAAACTTTGCCGACCAGGTAACCCCAAACTTTCATGCTCGGTGTGGTCATCATTGTGTTCTTTCAATTCAAATTCATTTGCGCTGCTATACGCTTGATAGGCAAGGAAAAGAATATACATAAACACAATGACAATTGCGCCATGCTGGGCAGGAAATGTCCATAGATATTCAGACACAGTCCACATTACCAAAGTGACTATCGCCGCAGCACTTATCAACAATAAGCCACTTTTGTGCTCCTGTAAGCCATGGAATAAATATAAGAGTATCGTCAGAGTAAGTAAATGTAATGTAGTGATATTGCCCGTAAAGGCGAGCAGTATTGCAAGTGTTGCACTGCTAAGGTGAGCCAGCTTGAGCATACCTGAGGGGCACTGCAGCATTAATGCTAACGCCCCCATTACAATGGCTCCAGCCATGCCAGCCATCATTGGCGTAATTAGTATCGCTATTCCTTCAGACAGCAATAATTCCGAGGCTCCGCCACTAGCTGTTGAAATTGAAAGCATAATTTGTTGCTTATAAAAGGATCATTACTGATTAAGTTTACCTAAGATCCACAAATTTGACAGGTCCGCTACACCAAATTGATAACTTAACTGTGCAGGATGGGTAATGCCCCATAACGCTAAGTCCGCCCGCGTTCCAACTTTCAATACTCCACGATCGCTCAACCCCAAGGCTTTCGCAGCATTAACCGTAACACCGCAAAGCGCTTCTTCCGGTGTCATTCTAAATAATGTGCATGCCATATTTAGCATTAATCGCAGTGAGCACAAAGGCGCAGTACCCGGATTGAAGTCGCTAGCGAGTGCCATTGCTACTTTGTGCTTTCTGAGCAAGTCAATTGGTGGTAATTGCGTTTCTCGTAAGAAATAAAAAGCACCAGGTAAAAGCACCGCAGTAACGTCCCCTTTCGCCATTACTTCCACACCTGCTTCATCAAGATATTCAATATGATCCGCTGAAAGCCCTTTAAACTTTGCCACCAGCTCGCTGCCATGCTGATTAGATAGCTGCTCAGCATGACATTTAACCTGTAATCCCAACTGTTGTGCTCGAGTAAATACTTGCTCAGTTTGCTGATAGGTAAATCCCACGTTCTCACAAAATACATCAACAGCCGTTGCTAATTGGCGCGAAGCAACTTGTGGCAGCATCTCATCACAGACTAAATCAATGTAGGCTTGGCTATTATCTTTGTATTCTGGGGGTAATGCATGTGCGCCCAAGAACGTGCTATGCACATCAATCGGGTGATGCTCATTAAGTAGTTGATTAATTTCTAGCAGTTTTAGCTCATTTTCAACGTCGAGGCCGTAACCCGATTTACTTTCAACCGTTGTAACCCCTTCTTTGAGTAGACTATTCAAGCGGTTCTTACCGTTAACATACAGCGTTTCTCTGTCTGCCAATCGTGTCGCCTTAACAGTACTTGCGATACCACCACCTTGCGCGGCAATCTCTTGATATGACGCCCCCAGTAATCGTTGCTCAAATTCGTTGGCCCGAGAGCCTGCAAATAAAATATGCGTGTGGCAGTCGATTAACCCTGGGGTCAACCATTGGCCATTGGCTTTATGAATAGGTGTTGCAATGGCGTCAACCTCAGGTAATTCACTACGAGGGCCTAACCAATTAATTTTGCCATCTTTAATGGCGATCGCTGCGTTTTCTATCGCACCATAAGGGGTATCCAAATTGGGATCCATAGTTGCAATATTAACATCGATAATAAGCAAATCGGCTTCTAACATCATACTTGTCCTAATCTAAATCAAATCCATATGCCAACACATTGAAAGAAACTCGCTCACTGCGAGATTTATTCATTGAGTCTATCAGGGATACTTGTATATACAAGAGAAGTGTGCCATCTTTATTTACATAAATATGAACTCGAGACAACAATTGTGCCTGAGCTTCCTAAATTTGCGCTGATAAAACAATATATTATCGATAATATTCGCGCCGCGCGCTGGCTCGAAAACGAGCGCGTACCGTCGGAAAATGAGTTAGCTGACCAATTTAATGTTAGCCGAATGACCGCAAGACGAGCACTAAGCGAGCTAACTGAAGCCGGAATTTTAACTCGTAGCCAAGGCCTAGGTACTTTTGTTGCCAGTTTTAAATCTCAGTCTTCGTTACTTGAGATCCGCAATATTGCCGACGAGGTCAACGCACGCAATGGCAAATACTCATGTACCGTACTAACGCTTGAACTTATTGCAGCAGTAGCGCCTATCGCCATTGCACTCGGTGTAGAAGCGGACGCGCCAGTCTACAGAAGCGTGATTGTACATAATGAAAATGAACAACCACTGCAAGTCGAAGAGCGCTTTGTCAATCCACAGTTGGCACCGGAGTATTTAGACCAAAACTTTGAACTGACTACCCCTCATGAATATTTATCTCAAGTCGCGCCGCTCACAGAGGCTAGACACACCGTTGAAGCTGTTATGCCATCACGAGAGGTTTGCCAGTGGCTTGGGCTTTATAATGAAGAACCATGCTTACAAATGATCCGCCGAACTTGGTCTGCAAAAGGCATTGTTAGCTTCGCGAGGTTAATTTCGCCAGGCAGTAAATATCGCTTAGGTGGTCATCTCACCTTTAAGCAAAGGTCATAACACATAAAGTGTCGCCAAACATCGCGGCAGGTAAATCAAAACGACCTGGCGGCCTAGGCTGCCATGCAATACAAATAAACTAACAACCTAGCGAAACTAAGCAATAGCTGCAACTAGACGTTTCACTTAGGTTGTATATACAACAGGAGAGAGCAGAATGAGTGACAACCCAAGATTAGACCCTAGCCGCGAGATCCGCGCGCCACGAGGTACAGACATTACCGCAAAGAACTGGCTTACTGAAGCCGCAAAGCGCATGTTGATGAATAACCTTGACCCTGAAGTTGCTGAGCACCCAAATGCACTAGTAGTTTATGGCGGTATTGGCCGTGCCGCTCGCGACTGGGCATGCTTCGATAAAATTGTCGAAACGTTAGACCGCTTAGAAGAAGATGAAACCTTACTGGTGCAATCAGGTAAACCTGTTGGCGTATTCAAAACTCATAGCAACGCTCCTCGCGTATTAATTGCTAACTCAAATTTAGTACCACATTGGGCTAACTGGGATCACTTCAACGAACTCGATAAAAAAGGCCTGATGATGTACGGCCAGATGACCGCTGGCTCTTGGATCTATATTGGCTCACAAGGCATAGTACAAGGCACATACGAGACCTTTGTAGCAATGGCAAAGCAACACTTTAATGGTGAGGCAAAAGGCAAGTGGATCTTAACGGGTGGCCTTGGCGGGATGGGCGGCGCACAACCACTCGCAGCAACTATGGCAGGCTTTAGCGCCCTCGTTGTTGAGTGTGATGAGTCACGAATCGATTTTCGTCTTAACACACGCTATGTTGACCGAAAGGCAACCACACTTGATGATGCGTTAGCTATCATTGATGAAGCGAATGCTGCTGGGCAACCGGTATCAGTTGGCCTGTTGGGCAATGCTGCGGATGTGTATGCTGAATTGGTTGAGCGCAATATCACGCCTGACGTAGTGACAGATCAAACTTCTGCGCACGATCCATTAAACGGCTACTTGCCGCAAACATGGACAATGGCTCAGGCAGCCGCGCTTCGCGAAAGTGATCCACAAGCCGTTGTAAAAGCCGCAAAACAATCTATGGCGGTGCAAGTACAAGCCATGCTAACGCTGCAATCGCGCGGGGCCGCAACAACTGACTACGGGAATAACATTCGCCAAATGGCCTTAGAAGAAGGGGTTGATAACGCCTTTGATTTCCCAGGCTTTGTTCCAGCCTATATTCGTCCACTGTTTTGCCAAGGTATAGGTCCATTCCGTTGGGTTGCGCTGTCTGGCGATCCTGAAGATATTTATAAAACAGACGCGAAAGTTAAAGAGCTTATCCCAGACGACCCACACCTTCACAATTGGTTAGACATGGCGCGTGAGCGCATTCAATTCCAAGGCCTGCCTGCTCGTATTTGCTGGGTTGGACTGAAGGACAGAGCGCGTTTAGCACGAGCATTCAACGAAATGGTCAAAAATGGAGAACTCAAAGCGCCGATTGTGATTGGTCGTGATCACTTAGATTCCGGCTCTGTAGCCAGTCCAAACCGTGAAACGGAATCGATGATGGATGGTTCAGATGCAGTATCAGACTGGCCGTTACTCAATGCCTTGTTAAACACGGCTGGCGGTGCAACTTGGGTCTCGCTGCATCACGGCGGTGGCGTTGGTATGGGCTTCAGCCAACATTCGGGAGTCGTTATTGTGGCAGATGGCACAGACGAAGCTGATGCTCGCTTATCTCGCGTATTATGGAATGACCCAGGTACCGGTGTAATGCGTCATGCCGATGCCGGCTATGACATAGCCAAAGACTGTGCAAAAGAACAAAAACTAGATTTACCTATGCTGGAAGGAAAGTAAGTATGTACTCACTAAATTTAATCCCAGGCCAATTGACTTTAAACACGTTACGAAAAATCAATCAACAGCCTGTTCATCTCAGCTTAGACGAATCAGCGAAAGCCGCTATTGCTAACAGTGCAGACACAGTTCAGCAAGTGATCAAAGAAGGGCGCACCGTTTACGGCATTAACACGGGTTTTGGCTTGCTGGCCAACACCAAAATTGCAAAAGACGAATTAGAGTTGCTACAACGCTCTATTGTACTGTCGCACGCAGCCGGTATTGGCGAGTTAATGGACGATAGTACCGTTCGACTCATGATGGTGCTAAAAATCAATTCACTCTCTCGTGGCTTCTCTGGGATCCGCTTGGATGTAATTGAATTCTTAGCAGCCTTGGTTAATGCCGAAGTCTATCCTTGCGTGCCCAAAAAGGGCTCAGTTGGGGCATCAGGCGATCTCGCCCCACTATCGCATATGTGTTTACCAATCCTTGGCGAAGGCCAGGTTCGCTATCGTGGTGAGCTTATCGATGCCATCGATGGGTTAAAAATAGCAGGACTTGAACCACTTACTTTAGCTGCAAAAGAAGGCCTCGCACTACTTAACGGTACACAAGCATCTACAGCCTTTGCGCTGCAGGGCCTATTCAGAGCTGAAGATCTTTATGCGCAAAGCTGTGTCGTTGGTTCAATGAGCATTGAAGCGGCTATGGGCAGTCGCTCACCATTTGATGCGCGTATTCACGAAGTCCGTGGTCAGCAAGGCCAAATTGACACCGCAATGGCGTTTAGAGATATCTTACAAACTCGCTCAGAAATAAGTGATGCGCATGTTGATTGTGAAAAGGTACAAGATCCTTATTGCTTGCGTTGTCAACCACAGGTGCTTGGAGCCTGTTTAACTCAGATCCGTCAAGCCGCTGAGGTGATCCTCGTAGAATCCAACGGGGTAACAGATAACCCGCTGGTATTTGCTGATGCTGGGGATATTATTTCTGGCGGCAACTTCCACGCTGAGCCTATCGCGATGGCGGCTGATAACCTAGCGCTAGCCATTGCTGAAATTGGTGCATTGGCTGAGCGTCGTATCGCGCTGCTTATTGATTCGAGCTTATCAAAACTGCCTCCCTTCTTAGTTAACAATGGCGGTGTAAACTCGGGCTTTATGATTGCGCAAGTCACCGCTGCGGCACTGGCCTCTGAAAACAAAACTCTCGCACATCCTGGCAGTGTTGATAGTCTCCCAACCTCAGCAAACCAAGAAGACCATGTTTCCATGGCAACCTTTGCGGCAAGACGCTTACAGGAAATGGCTGACAACACCCAAGGTGTACTCGCAGTTGAATATCTTGCTGCAGCGCAGGGGTTAGACTTTAGAGCGCCACTAAAGCCATCTGACAAAGTGGCTGCAGCTCAGCAAATATTACGAGCAGTCGTGAGCTTTTATGACAAAGATAGGTATTTTGCACCTGATATTGAAAGTGCTAATGCGTTATTGGGTCAAGCTGCACTGGCGCACTTGCTACCAGCACAATTCTTACCTTCAGCCTAACTCAGATTCATTAACAATCGGATGATGATAGGCAAAGCCGAGTTCGTTAATACGCTCGGCTTTGATAATACGCGCTTCTTCTTTTGACGAAGCGAAACTTGGCATCTCACTCCCTAACTTTTCACAGTGATATTGATAAAACGCCTGTCTCGTGGGGTGCGCTGGATAGCAAACATTATAAATGTCTGCAGCATCCTGCCACTGCGCGATCACGGTATTGATTGCAGTAACAACATCACCGCGATGAACCATATTCACTCTACCATTCGCTGAGCTAGACAAGGCCTTTCCTGCTACAAATCGCCCGGGTTCCCTACCGGGACCTTGAAGACCTGCTAAGCGCACAACTTTACCGCCTGCGTTAAGCACCATCTCTTCAGCAGTTCTTAATATATCAACACGTCGGTTGGCTTTATCCGCTAACTTACCTTGTTCATCATATTCACCATTTTCGGTGCTATAAACGCCAGTGGTCGAACACAATAAGAAGCCTGCTGCTGACATCTTCTTTGCAAGTAACAATGCCTGTTCTAACGTTTCTAAATAGTTACTATCGACATGCCTCGCTCTTGGTGGGATCGCACACACCCAATACGCGTTGTGTAAAGAAACTGAGTGCGCTAAGGTGCCATTTTCAGTCAAGACCAGCTGCCTTGACCAGCTATGCATCTCGCTAGCTTGGGTTCTGGTGCCTTCTATTTGCCACCCTTGCAACTCAGCTTCGCGACACAACGCTTCACCGAGCCAACCCGCGCCCAGTACCACCAGACTGCGATTTAATACTTTCATATGAATATTACCTTAACCAGGAAGTTACCTTGTATTATCTATGTAAAAGAAGTTAACGCAAACGGTGGCGTTCTCCTGTTATCTATGGTTTGATTACCGTTTGCATAAGCTAAAAATAAGAAGTGTCATGCTTGAGAATTTATCCCTTAGAAAGAAAATATTGCTGCTAATTGGCGGCACCATTTCCGTATTATTAATTATTGCATCAAGCTTTTTCGTCAGCCATATTGCAACGCTCTCTCGAGATGGAATTGAACGAGAAACGCAAAGCTATATTCAAGCTGAAAAATTGGCGATGGAAGCATTCTTTGGCCAGTACGGCAAAGTAGTTGAAACCTTTGTTTCTACGCCTCACAACATTCATTGGTTTGAAAATTATAATACCCGTGGCGCCGATCTGACTAAAGATAAAGACTATCAAGAGGTCAATGAAGACTTAGTTATAATCGCCAAAGGTGATGAAAATATTCTCTCAGCCTTTATTGCCTCAGCAAACACCGGTGAATATTTTAAAGAAAATGATCGTACATCTGCATATTCAGATGGTCGACCTTACTATGCTTATAAACGCCCATGGTGGCAGGATACGCTTGATGTAGGTAAATTGTATGTTGGTCCAATTGCAACCGATATCAATACCGGTGCGGTGTCTGCTGTGATCCGTCAACCTATCTACAATAACGGCGGCAAACTCGTCGCCATGGGTGGCGTCGACTTACAGATCAATAAATTAAACGATATGGTTGAACGTATCAAGTTTCAAGATAAAGGTTTTGGCTTTTTGCTTGATGGTGATTTAAATGTTGTGCATTTATCCAAGCGTACTGGTCATTCACTCTCTACCACAGATGAAGGCGAGAAAGGCAAAGAAGGTCTAGATGGCCTTGAATCCCAGTTTGCCAATACATCAGGCTTTGACGATCTAAACGCCACTATCAAGCGTAACCCCGTTGGCAATAGTACGGTCACGTTCAAAGGGGAAGCGTATTATGTTGTTTATGACAATGTGAAATTAGACAACCCCCTATTGGATTGGCACGTTGGCCTACTCATTCCGGTGTCGCTGATCGAAGCGCCAGTAAATGACGCCGTCATGAGCACAATCACAGTCTTGATTATTATCTTAGCCATTATCGTGGCAATGATCTTGCTCGCCACGCAAATGATCACCAAACCAATTGTAGCGCTTACCGAAACCATGCGAGACATCGCATCGGGTGAAGGCGACCTGACTAGACGTATCGATATCACCAGTAAAGATGAAGTTGGTCAACTCGCGCTGCATATGAATACCTTCATCGATAAACTTAGAGCAATGATGCTCGATACCGCAGCACAAGCTGAGCAATTAAGTAATGCTTCCGCCCAATTGCGTGAAGTTTCAAACAATACTAACAGTGAGATTCAGCGCGAAAAAGAACAGGTGGATAGCGTAAGCGCGGCAGTGACCGAGATGGCCGCCACTGTGACTGAAATCTCACGTAATGCACAAGAGACCAACCAAGCCGCTGATGTCGTGCAACGTATTACCAATGAAGGTGCAGGACGTTCCTCACAAGCCCAAGAAGTCATGACTGAACTTGCACTTCATATTGGTGAGGCCGCAAAAGTGGTTGCCGGGCTTGAACAAGAAACCAGCAACATAGGTGCTGTTATCGATGTGATTAACGGTATTGCTGAACAGACGAACTTACTGGCACTCAATGCCGCCATAGAAGCCGCCAGAGCGGGCGAGCAAGGTCGAGGCTTTGCGGTGGTTGCTGATGAAGTAAGATCGCTTGCAAGCCGCACGCAAGAGTCTACCGATGACATCCGCAATATGATCTCTCGTTTACAGCAAATTGCACAACAAGCTTCAGTGATGATGCAACAAGGTCAAGACCGCGCAGAGGGAACCGTAGAGGAAACTCAGGCCGTGCTTGATGCCTTGAAAGAAATCACGGAATCGGTCACGACAGTACAAGACCAGAGTCATCAAATTGCCACATCAACAGAGCAGCAAACCGTTGTTGCAGAAGATATTAACAATAGCCTTAACCAAATTAATGAGCTCGTTAATAGCACTGCCAACCATGCCAATGTACTGGCAGATGAAGCCCGCGACTTGAACGACTTAGCCAAGGCGCTTAACTCAACGGTCAACCAATTTAAGCTTTAATCAAACACTAAAACACGTCGCAATCGCGGCGTGTTTTGATCTGAGGCAAACCTAACCCAAGCGGTAAAAAGTACACTGACACTCTTAATAAAACTCGAGAGTGCGTATCGTGATTAATTTAACTATTTGGAATGATTCCCTTATCAACAAGTACAATATATCTGGTCCTAGATATACCTCATATCCAACGGCCTTGTCGCTTGAATCTGGCTACAGCCAAAAAGAGTTACAAGCGGCGATTACGGGCTCTAAATCTCGCTCACTCTCACTGTATATTCATATCCCTTTCTGTCATCAACTATGCTACTACTGTGGCTGTAATAAAATCATTACTCGTCATCAATCCAAAGCTGACGTTTACCTAGACTACTTAGAACAAGAAATCGCAGCAAAAGCGCCGCTATTTTCTGAGTATCGTGTAGAACAACTTCATTTAGGCGGTGGGACACCAACTTTCTTAACTAACGAGCAAATGACACGTCTAATCGAAATGCTGAATAGTGCATTTAATTTCTCTCAAAGTGCACAGCGTGGTATTGAAATAGATCCAAGATCACTTGCACCAAATATGATGCGACATCTACACGATCTCGGATTTAATCGTGTATCTTTTGGCGTACAAGATTTTAATGATGAAGTACAAGCTGCGGTAAATCGCCCACAGCATCTAGATGAAGTTCTAGCTATCTTAACGGAAGCGAGAACGCTCGGTTTTAAATCTATCAATATGGATATGATCTATGGGCTACCATTTCAAACAGTAGAGAGCTACAAGCAAACGGTTGAGCAACTTATCGCGCTTTCTCCTGATAGAGTCTCTGTATTTAACTATGCCCATCTTCCGGATAGATTTGCAGCACAGCGTAAACTAAAAGAATCCGACATGCCGAGTGCGGGAGAAAAACTTGAAATCTTTAAGCAAACACTGGAACAGATGACCTCTGCTGGGTATCAATTCATCGGTATGGATCACTTCGCCAAAAAAGACGATGAACTGGCTATGGCGCAAAATGAAGGGCATCTACATCGTAATTTTCAAGGCTACACCACTCATGGCGAGTGTGACCTGTTAGGTCTTGGTGTGTCATCCATTTCTCAAATTGGTCACATGATTTTGCAAAATGAAAAAGAGTTAAAACCTTATTATCAGGCTTTAAGTGATAAAAGGTGTGCGATCACTAAAGGGATAACTTTAAGTGGTGATGATGAAATACGCGCGGCTGTGATCAAACAGCTTATTTGTCATTTTGAGTTAGATAAAAAGGTGTTCGAGCAACGTTATGATATAAATTTTGACGAATATTTCGTTCAAGCTCTTAACGCTCTCGAGCCGCTAGCAGCAGATGGACTGGTAGAGCTGAATGAACACACCATAAAAGTTACCAGTAGCGGTAATTTATTTATTCGTATCATTTGCATGTGCTTTGATGCCTACTTACAAAACCAAATCAAAAACACCCGCTTCTCTCGCGTTATTTAACCACCTTACTCTCTCTAAGTTACCACGATCTCCCACGTTACTGTGTTTATGGTGGGAGTGAAGTGCGTCTCGCGAGATTTTATGTTTCTCAAATAGCAAAAAACCATCACATTGCTGAAACTGGCTTTGAAATACATGGTTTTTTACCGAAATTTTCATTGCAACCCATCGGCGGGTGAACCACCTCCTACGATACATGTTTATACAGTGGTAGGAGCGAGTTTACCTCGCGAGGTTTTAATTGGCTTGCGAGGTTTTCTATACCCCAAACAGCAAAAAACCCGTCGCATTACTGCAACGGGTTTCTCTTATTTGGCCCTGGCGATGTTCTACTTTCACATGGGTAATCCACACTATCATCGACGCTGTTTTGTTTCACTTCTGAGTTCGGCATGGGGTCAGGTGGGTCCAAAACGCTATAGTCACCAGGAAATTCTGTTCATCAATGAAGTCTCCCTCATCAATGTAAATCCGGAAAAAGCTATTAAATTCTTTTGTCTACTTTAGTCTATTAACTTCTGTTAGCTAAGGCCTCCATGGATGGAGGTCATGCTAGGAATTGTCTGGAACAATTCTAGTAAACCACTTTGGCGTTGTATGGTTAAGCCTCACGGGTAATTAGTACGAGTTAGCTTAATGCCTCACAGCACTTCCACATCTCGCCTATCAACGTTGTAGTCTTCAACGGCCCTTCAGTTGACTCTAAGTCAAAGTGAGAACTCATCTCGAGGCCTGCTTCCCGCTTAGATGCTTTCAGCGGTTATCAGTTCCGAACGTAGCTACCGGGCAATGCAATTGGCATCACAACCCGAACACCAGCGGTTCGTCCACTCCGGTCCTCTCGTACTAGGAGCAGCCCCTCTCAATTCTCAAACGCCCACGGCAGATAGGGACCGAACTGTCTCACGACGTTCTAAACCCAGCTCGCGTACCACTTTAAATGGCGAACAGCCATACCCTTGGGACCGACTTCAGCCCCAGGATGTGATGAGCCGACATCGAGGTGCCAAACACCGCCGTCGATATGAACTCTTGGGCGGTATCAGCCTGTTATCCCCGGAGTACCTTTTATCCGTTGAGCGATGGCCCTTCCATTCAGAACCACCGGATCACTATGACCTACTTTCGTACCTGCTCGACGTGTCTGTCTCGCAGTTAAGCTTGCTTCTACCATTACACTAACCGTACGATGTCCGACCGTACTTAGCAAACCTTCGTGCTCCTCCGTTACTCTTTGGGAGGAGACCGCCCCAGTCAAACTACCCACCAGGCACTGTCCTCAACCCCGATTCAGGGGCCTAAGTTAGAACATCAACACTACAAGGGTGGTATTTCAAGGTCGGCTCCACAGAAACTAGCGTCTCTGCTTCAAAGCCTCCCACCTATCCTACACATGTAGGGTCAATGTTCAGTGCCAAGCTGTAGTAAAGGTTCACGGGGTCTTTCCGTCTAGCCGCGGGTACACAGCATCTTCACTGCGATTTCAATTTCACTGAGTCTCGGGTGGAGACAGCGTGGCCATGGTT